>NCFZ01000091.1 GCA_002281415.1 Burkholderiales bacterium 28-67-8
CAGACCGTCAACTCAACAATCGCCACGCCGCTTGCCTTGGATGGGTAGGGTTTCATCAGCCAGATCGACCGGACACCGCTCGAGACCGAGCCCTTTGACCACGTGTGTCTGAGCGACTTGTTTCCACCGGAGTTCTACCGGCAGTTGCTCGACAGCATTCCGGCGGATGAACACTTCCACGAGTTGCGCCACCGGGACGCCTTGCGCGCGGATGGCAGCAGCACGCGGCTGCGCCGCTATCTCTACCCTGAACACATCTGGCGGCTGCCCGCGACCGTGCGCGAGCAGTGGCTGCCACTGGCGCGATTGCTGGTGTCGCGTGACCTGCAAGACGCGTTCAAGCGCAAGTTCCGGCGTGCGCTGGAAGCGCGGTTCGGCTGCCCGATCGATCGGCTCAGTTTCTATCCGGTGCCGATCATCGTGCGCGACCTGCCGGGATACCGCATCGGCATCCACAGCGACGTGATGAAAAAAGCCATCACCGTGCAGTTCTATCTGCCAAAGGACGAGTCACAACGGCACCTCGGCACGGTCTTCCATGAGGGCTCCGGCGGCGAGGCGGCGCTGCGCACCCGGCAAATGCCGTTCATGCCGGCCAGCGGCTACGCCTTTCCCGTGCAGGAAGAAGAAAGCTGGCACAGCGCCAAGACGACCACCGAGGCGGATGGCGAGCGGCGATCGATCATGCTGACCTACTTCGTCCAGAACACGCCGCAGACTTGGCTCATGAGGCGCATTGAGCGCTTTGGCAGCTTCTTCGGTGTCTACCCCAACCAGCGAACCTGAAACGCGGCGCCGACTGCGCGCGCTGGCAACCTCAGCGCAACACCCCGAGCCGGCGCAGTCGCCAATACAGACCCGGCGCCGCCAGCACGGGGTGGCGCCGCTGCCACTCGGTGACCTCGGGCCGGATGCCTGAGTGGCGCTCGACCTTCCAGACCACGTAGTCCACGGCGCCGTCGAAGGTGAACGCGGCCTTCAAGAGCCGGGCGAAGTTCAAGAACTTGCCCAGGCGCCGGCGCAGCGCCCATTGACGCCTCGCCAGCTTTCGTTCTGATTGCGAGATTCCCGGCGCGACAGTGGCCAGGGCGCCCACGGTAAACCCGATGCCCGCAGCGCTCCAGGCGGCTGGCAGCAGCCGCACGTAGCGCTCGGCGTCGCGTGCGACCAGGTCATTGCCCCGGCCTCCGCGTTCCACACGCAGCTCGGCCTCATAGGTTCGGGCGAACAACTCTCGCCAGAACGCCAGCACCTCACCGCTTTCGGGGCCCAGCTCGGCAGCCCAACGAGCGGCGGTCGTCACAGCCTGGCTCACCACCTCCACGGCCGCATCAAGGTCGACCTCGCTGCGCACCCAGGCCACACAGCAAGGTTGCGAAAAGCGCGCCCACAGCGTCGTGTCCAGCGCGTCGTGCGCCACTCCGCGACGGAACTGCGACAGGCTGATCAGCGCGTACTTGGCGCGCAATGCCTTGCCGTCGAGTTCTTCCTCGCGGTAGCCGACATTGGGCGGCAGCACGCCGTTGGCCAGCGCTGCCAGACGCGATCCTGGCCAGGCACCCACGCGATCGAGCACGATGTAGAAGTCGAGCACGCCATCGAGCCGTGCGTCGCGCAAATTGGATCCATAGAACAGCACCGCCACCGTGGCACCTCCGGCGCGCTGCGCGAGCTGCGCGGCGAAGGCCTTCACCGGCTCCGGCACCTCACGGCGCAACTCGGCGCCGATCAGGGATTTCAGCTCATCGCTCACGTTGGTGCAGCAAGCCACGAGCGCAGCGGACCGTGACGGCGTGCGAGCGCAGCCTGCACGATGCGCAGCGCGTGAATCACCAGGCACACCGCGGTCCACAGCGCGACCACGCCGATGCCCAGATCCGGCCGACCGAAGAGCAGCGACGCGTTGAGGATCAGCAGGTTCGGGTTGCGCCGCGCGGTGATGAGGCGCAAGCGGCTGTCGAAGCGCTCCCACACGTGCATGTCCATCTTGAAGCAGGCCATGAAGATGCCTTCCTCGATGCGCTGCAGCACATAGCCGGCCACGATCACCGTGAGCGCCAATGCCGATTGTTCGAAGGCGAAGCCGGCCGCCGGCAGACCGACGATCCAGGCCCACCACCAGAACGGCGGATGGATCAGGTCGATCGAGTGATCGAACACATTGCCCCACGGCGACGACTGCAGCGTCACGCGTGCCAGCTTGCCGTCGACCGTGTCCAGAAACGTCATCACCCACGCCGCGGCCATGCCCCAGCCGTAGTGGCCGGTCCAGAACAGCCATATCGCCACGAACACCAGCAGCAAGCTGGCCGAGGTGACCTGGTTCGGCGTGATGCCGGTGTTGGCGCACACGCGGGTGACCCAGCGCGCCGGCCGCGGCCACACGTACAACGTGACCAGATCGGTGACGCCCTTGTACGAGCCGGCAAAGATGCGCTTTTCAATGGCGGGCAGATCGGCGGCCACCAACGGCATCAGATACGGCGGCTCGCGCTTGCGCAGCACGTCGTTGTAGCCGTCGGCGAGTTGCGCTGGTGTGACGAGCCGGGCACCGGCAGGCGCGCGGTGCTCGGCGAGTAGTGCAGCCGCATCGGTGCCCGTTGCCGCCACAGCGAGTGCGACCACGGTGCCGTCAGGTGCGGTCAGCGCCACGTCGTCGACCGAATCCACCAATCCACGCACCAGCGCCTCGTCGTAGACCCAATCAGCGCGCAGCAACACCAGCCTTTGCGCATCAGCCGCATCGCCCACCACACGGAAACGTGCCAGTTGCCGCTGCAGCCGCAGCTCAGACGTCAGACCCCACACCCGCAAATGCGACTGGCCGACGATGACGCCCGCGACGCGGCGTGCAGAAGATTCGGCGGTGCTCACCACGCCCGCCCAGGGCCCGACGGCGAAAGTTTTTTTGGCATCATCAAAGGGTGAATACCCAAGTCGAGAAAGACGAAACAGCAGCCGGGGATTATTGATGAGCGACTTGTTGTTCGCTCACATCTCCGACTTGCACCTCCCCTTCGAGCCGCAGCTGTCGCTGCGTCAGCACCTGTCCAAGCGCCAGCTCAGCGTGTGGTCGTGGTACCGGCGCCGCGCGCTGCACCGAAGCGACATCCTGGATTCGCTGAAGCGGGATCTGCAAGCCCACGCCGTCGACCATGTCGTGCTCACGGGAGACATCACCAACTTCTCGCTGCCGGGCGAGTTTCGCCAGGCAGCGCAGTGGCTCGCATCACTCGGCCCTGCCGAGCGCATCAGCCTGGTTCCCGGCAACCACGATGCGCTGATGCATGTGGCGCCGGCCGAGGGCCTGGACCTGTGGGCGCCCTGGACGCGCTTGAGCGAGGGCTGGCCCTACGTGCACCGCGTGGGCGATGTGTCCGTCATCGGTCTCAATTCCGCGCTGCCCACAGCACCGCTGCTCGCGCGTGGCCGGTTGGGGCCGCAACAGCTCGCCCGACTCGAGCAGGTTCTGGCGGCCGAGGGCGAGGCCGCTCGCGTGCGCATCGTCTTGCTTCACCACCCGGCCGCGGCGGGCGCCATCGGCTGGCGCAAGGCACTGGCCGACGGCCCGGCGCTGCGCGCGGTGCTCAAGCGTGCAGGCGCCGAGCTGGTGCTGCACGGGCACGCCCGTGATGCGCGTCTGGATGCGATCGCCGGACCGCGCGAGCCGATTCCCTGCCTGTGTGTGCCGTCGTCGTCGGCGTTGCCCAACCCCAAGGATCAGGGCGCGCGCTGGCATCAGCTGCGGCTGAGCGGGATCGGCGGCGATCAGCGCGCCGAGGTCACGGTGCGGCGCTGGTCTGTCGACTCGAACGCCTTCATGACCGATGCCGTCTACGAGCTGTTTTTGCCTCGCAGTTCACCCGTACTGCGGCCGATAATCAGCCGATCCCCTGATGACTCCGAGCATGGCCAACGCGACTGAGACCAAGTTCGGCGACCCGGCCACCCGCCTGGCGCAGACCGACTGCTGGACCGTGCTGTTGCGCCCGAAGCAGCCCACGCTGGGCTCGCTGGTGCTGATTTGCCGCGAGCCGGTGCAATCGTTTGCCGAGGTCAGCGCGCAGGGCTATGCCGAGCTTCGCGACCTCGTGCGTCATATCGAATCCACGCTGAGAGAGGTGGTCGGCTACGAGCGGATCAACTACCTCATGCTGATGATGGTCGACCCGGACGTGCACTTTCACGTCATCCCGCGCTACGAGGGATCACGCCAGCTCGGCTGCGTCGAGTTTCGCGACGCCGGCTGGCCCGGCCCGCCGGTGCTTGATGCGGCGGTGTCGCTCGACCCGGCGATGAGCGATGCGCTGATCACGCAACTGCGCCATGTGTGGCTGCGCGACGCCGGCTAGGACCACGCACCTTGTTTCCCTGGTTCCCTCTGGACCGGCTCGACCGCTACGCCTTGCGCCTGATCGCCGGGCCGATGGCGCTGTCGCTCGTCGCGCTGCTGGTGGCGCAGTTGCTTGAGCGGCTGTTGCGCCTGTTCGATCTGGCGGCGTCTGCGGGCGCGGGGCCCTCGAGCGTGCTGCTGATGGCATCCACGCTGGTGCCGCACTACCTGGGGCTGGCGCTGCCCATGGCCTTCACCGCGGCGATCTTCATGGCCGTGGCGCACATGGGTGACGAGAACGAGCTTGATGTGATGCTGATGGCCGGGCGCTCGATCGGGCGCATCGCCGCGCCCTACTTCATGCTGGCGCTGATGCTCAGCGTGTTCAGTCTTTACCTCTACGGCCAGCTGCAGCCTTTGGCGCGCTACGGATATCACGTCGCGGTCAATCAGGTACTGCAAACGGGCTGGGATGCCCGGGTCGAAGAGAACCATTTCACCGACATCGGCCATGGGTTGACGTTCACCGCCGATGTCATTGAAGCGGACGGACGCAGCTTGCACGGTGTGTTCATGCAACGCCGCAGCGGTGGCAGCGAGGCGATCCTGACGGCAGCCCACGGACGCATCGTCAGCACGCATGACGGTCTGCAGTTGCGTCTTGAGGACGGGCGCGCCGTGCATGTGCGAGACGACCCGGCCTCCGGCAGCGAGGCTGTGACGATCTCGCGGTTCACGCACGGTGTGTCCGACCATGATTTCTCGCCCAAGCCGCCGCCGCTGGCCGCTCGCGGGGCGGTCGTGCGCGAGCGCACCCAGGCCGAACTGTGGCGCGACATGCATCTCGAGGGCGGTCAGGGCAAGCCGGCAGCCGAGTTCCACTCCCGCCTGGCGCGCTCGCTGATCTTTCCTTTCCTGCTACTGATGGCGTTGCCGCTGGGCATGGCTTCCAAGCGTGGGCGTCGCGCGCCGGGGGTCGTCTTTGGCGTGCTGGCGCTGCTGGCGATCGACCATGCGATTCAGTTCGGCGAAAGCCTCGGCGGCACCGAGCGCTTGCCTGCTGCGCTCGCCGTGTGGGCGCCATTCGCCGTCTTTGCGTTGTTGAGCCTGTGGATCTTTCGCAGCAGCCTGGCCTGGCCGGGTGACAACCCGGTCTTGCGCGCCGTGATGGCGGTCGAGGGACTGATCGATCGTGCCCGCGTGAGTACCGTCAGGCGGCGTGACACCCGGAGCGCTCCATGAGAGGGCAGCTACCCGCTTACTTGCGCCGCCGCATCGGGCTGCAGATCCTGGCGCTGCTCGCGGTCCTCACGGCCATGATGCAGCTGCTCGAACTGCTCGATGTGACCACCGAAATCTTCGAACGCGGTCAAGGTGTGGGTGGTCTGATGTACTACGCCTTGCTGCGGATTCCGGCCGAGTTGGGCCTGGCCTTGCCGCTGGCGGTGTTGCTCGGAACCATGCTTGTCATGAACTCGATGGCGCGCCGGCTGGAGATCATGGCCATGCGTGCCAGCGGGGTCAGCCTCAAGCGGATGCTGGGTCATTTGTTGCCGCTGCTGTTTGTCATCGCGACCCTTCATGCGACGTTGCTGCAAGCGGTGCTGCCTCGGGTCGAGGTCGAGCTGAAGCGGTGGTGGAATGCCAGCGCGCCCACCGAGGAAGTGACGGCGCCGCTGTGGGTGCACACCCGCGGCGGGCCGGTGTCCATCGAAACCATCAGCCCTGACGGCCAGCGATTGAAGGGCGTGCACCTCTATGAGCACCAGTCCGGCCTGCTCACTTCCCGTACGGTGGCGTCTGCGGCGCACTGGGACGGTCAGGCCTGGCAGTTGGAGGACGTCACGGAGTTGCGCATCAACGCCGCCGGCGTGCAGCAAATCCACGACGAAACGCGCGAATGGCAGACCAATTTGCAGCCCGACGAGCTGCTGCGTTTGAATGTCGCCCGCCCGTACCTCTCCACTATGATGCTCGCCGAAGTGATCGCCGGGGCGCGTATCGGATCACAGCCCCGCAGCTACTACCAGACCGCTTTGTACCGATCATTCACCGCGCCGTTTGGCGTGTTCATCATGCTCCTTCTGGCGTTGCCGACCGCTGCCACGCTCACGCGAGGCTCGGGTGGCGGTGGTGCGATGTTGCTGGCACTGGTGCTGGGTCTGGGCTTCTTGCTGTGCGACGGTATCCTGGCTTCGCTGGGCTCCAGCGGCCAGCTGCCTCCGCTGCTCACCGCGCTCGGCGCGCCGCTGCTGTTTGGCCTGATCGGCATGGTGCGGCTGCAGCTGTGCGAACGTCCGTGAATCCCGGTCCGCACCAATGAACAACATTGAAGTCATCCCGGTCGTCTCGCCGGCAGAGCTGGACCGCTTCATCAAGCTGCCGGCGCTTCTTTACGCCAACGATCCTGCCTTCGTGCCCCCGCTGGTGCTCGAGCGCAGCGAGGCGCTGTCGCCGGTCAAGAACCCGTACTTTCAGCACGCCGAGACGCAGTTCTGGCTGGCGCGCCGCGGCGGGCGTGACGTCGGGCGCATCAGTGCGCAGATCGACCGTTTGGTGGCCGAAGCTGATGTGGGGCACTTCGGAATGATCGCCGCCGAAGACGATGCCGAAGTCTTTGCCGCCTTGTTCGCAGCCGCCGAAGCCTGGCTGCGCGAGCGGGGCAAGACGCGCGTCCTCGGGCCGTTCAACCTGTCGATCAATGAAGAAACGGGCCTGCTCGTCGACGGCTTCGACACGCCGCCGGTGATGATGATGGGGCACGACCCGCGCTACAGCGCGCCGCACATCGAGGCCCTGGGTTACGCCAAGGCCAAGGACCTGATCGCGTACTGGTACGACATCGACCACGAACTGACGGCCGCCGCCCGCCGCAAGATCGACAAGCGCAAGCCCGAGGCGCTGACCGTGCGCACGCTCGACAAGAAGCGCTACAAAGAAGAGTTCGACATGGTCACGTCGATCTTCAACGACGCCTGGTCGCTCAACTGGGGCTTCATCGCCTTCACGCAGGCCGAGATCGCGCACATGGCCAAGAGCCTCAAGCCGCTGATCGACCCGAACTGCGTGGCCATCGTCGAGATGAACGGCGAGGCGGTGGGTTTCGGCATTGCGCTGCCCAACCTCAATGAACTGGTGGCCGACTTCGGAGGGCGCTTGCTGCCTTTCAACTGGATCAAGTTGCTGTACCGGCTGTGGCGCGGGGCGCGCTCGGCGCGTGTGCCGCTGATGGGCATCCGGCGCAGCTTCAGCGGCAGCCTGGCCGGCGGGCTGGCGCCCTTCCTCATCATCGACGCGCTGCGTAACGGGCTGCGCAACAAGGGCGTGCGCCACGTCGAGCTGTCGTGGATCCTCGAGGACAACCGGGCCATGCGGCATGTCATCGAGTCGCTGGGTGCTCATCCCTACAAGACCTACCGCGTGTACGAAAAGACCTTGGGCCTGTGAGCTTCAACCGGTCATCGCCAGCGCGCACTCAAGGCGTCTGACATGAAGCAACTCACCGCGCTGGTGCTGGCCGGCACCCGCGCCAGCGGCGATCCGCTGGCCGCTTACGCCGGCGTGAGCCACAAGGCGCTGATCGAGGTGGGTGGCCGCACGATGATCGAGCGCGTGGTGAGCGCGCTGGCGGCGGTGCCTGAAGTCGCCCGCATCGTGGTGGCGATCGAGCGGCCGGAGCTGTTGACCGACCTGCCTGAGCTGCAGCCGAATGTGTGCACCAAACCGCTCACGACCATGGCGCCGGCGTCGGGGCCGAGCGCCACTGTGGCGGCCGCGCTGGCGTGCGAAGGCTCGCCGCTGCTGGTCACCACTGCCGACCACGCCTTGCTGCAAACGAACTGGCTGAGCGAGTTCCTGGCCGCCTGCCCGGAGCACGCCGACGTGTGTGTGGCGCTGGGGCGCAGCGATGTCGTGCAGGCGGCCGCACCGAACACCAAACGCACCTGGCTGCGCTTCGCCGACGGGCATTTCTCGGGCTGCAACCTGTTTTTCATGGCGCGGCCCGCGGCAGCGGGTGCGGCCGAGTTGTGGTGTGAGCTGGAGCGCCATCGCAAGGACCCGCTGCAACTGATGCGCCGTCTCGGCTGGAGCGTGGCGCTTCGCTATCGCATGGGCCAGTTGACGCTGGCCGCGGCTCTCGGTCGGCTCGGTGAATTGGCCGGCGGCGCCCGGCTGGCCATCGTGGAGATGAGCGATGGGCGCGCAGCCATCGATGTCGACAAGCCCGAAGACCTCGATCTGGTGCGCGAGATGGTGGGTCGCTGAGCAGCGACCGCAAGGCGGCCCCGCAGCACACCGGGGCTTGCCGCGCCGCCGTGAAACCGGTCAGTCCGTGGCGGCAGTACCGCCAGCCGCGGCTCGCTCCCGTTCGATCCAGCTTGCAGCCAGAGCGCGAACCTGCACCAGATCGGCCGGGTAGTCGAGCTCGCCCCACTCCAGACCTTCGATCGAAGCCACCCGGATGTCAGCGCCGGCCGAGGCCAGGCGGTTGATCGCCGACAGGTACCAAAGTGCAGGGCCTTGCGGGGTGCGCATGGTGCGCTCGAGTTCCTCGACGAACAACGCCGCGCCGTCGGCCTCGAAGCGCAGGAAGCCGATCGACTCGCCGTTGACGCGCTCTGCCGGCAGAGTCTTGCCGATGGCGCGCAGACGATCACCCTCGGTTTCAACCTTCATGTCGTCGGCGTCGTAGTCGGCCTTGCGGTCGATGGTGACCGTGATCGGCGCGGCCGGGGCGGCAAACAAACGTTTGGCGATGGCCGGCTCGAACAACGTGTCCCCGTTGAGGATCAGGCATGAGCCCTGCAATTCGACGCGGGCCATCCAGCAACTCGCCAGGTTGTCCGCCAGCTTGTAGAAAGGGTTGTAGAGCGTGCGCACCCGCATGTGGGGCGGCGCCACGCGGCTCAGTTCAGCCTCGACCAGC
>NCFZ01000092.1 GCA_002281415.1 Burkholderiales bacterium 28-67-8
CTTCAGCGAGTGAGGGGCTCGAACGCGGTGAGCCGGCCCCAACGGCGCTGGGCACCGCCGCCGCCAAAGCCGCTGCTGCGAAGGCGGCGGCCGTGCGCAACTTGCCTGCTCAGCGCTATGCCAAGAGCCTCGGAGTGACGCCACGCTCTGTACAGGAAGCCCTTGCCACCGCCCGCGAGGCCTTGCGCACCGGCGCTCCCGTCCAGTCGTTGGAGCCATCGGTTCGAGGGGAACCCTCAAACTTGGCCAAGCCGGCCACAGCGCTTGGATCTTGAGTCACCGCGCGAGGGGTGTTTCACGAACTTGGGCGATGACCGTCACTTCGCATCGAGGCAACGGAAGCGCTTGACGCATCCGCCCTGGCCTGCTCGGAGGCCCAGAGGAACCATCACCCGCAGCCACCAAACGTCTCCGCGCTGGAACAGTCCAGGAAGCTTCGCCATTGCCGGAATCTCGCATGTGAGTCATCGAAAGTGACACACACAAGTGACACAGACCCACTGTCTAAGACCGTCAAATGGCCGGGAACCCGCATGAATGCTGGGTAATCCCAAAATTGGGTGACGAGCCTGACCCCGGCACTGGTCGCAACGGTTGGGGCTGCTTCGTTCCCGACCTGACCCGGTTGGCCGCGCTTCCATGCGGGGAGGCCCGTCCCGGCTGATTGTAGTGATGGCTCGCGCGGCCGCAGGTTCGCGAATCAGCGCAATTGGAGTGCGTCGTCGCCAAATTCGAGGCCGAGCGGCTCGATCAGCAGCCGCTTCGGCCCGGCTTCGACCTGCCCGGCAACCCATGCACGCACGCCTTGCGCTTCGGCCACCGCCACAGTGCGTTCGGCTTGATCGGCCGGCACGAATAGCGCAAAACCAGCGCCCATGTTCAAGGTGCTGTAGGCCTCGCGGTCATCTTGCTGCGCGTGGTGCTGAATGAACCGCAGCACGGCCGGAACCTCGGGCAGGGTGTGGATGCGGTAGGTGTGTTCGGCGGGATGCCGCAGCAGCTTGCGCCAGCCGTGGCCCGTGATGTTGGCGCAGTAGTGCGGAATCACCCCGGCGCGATACAGCGCTTCAGTGACGGGCGAATACAGCGCGGTGGGCGCCAGCAGTGCCGCGCCGTAGGTGAGCGTCGACACGCCGGGCTCGACGGGCGTGAGGTAGCCCTCGGGCAGGCGCTCGACCAGCTTGCGCGCCAGGCTCAGGCCGTTGGCGTGGATGCCGCTCGAGGCCAGCAGCACGATGGCGTCTCCCGGGGCCAGCCGATCGCCGACCGACAGGCGCTCCTTCGGGTTGATGAGGCCGGTGCACGATGCGGCCAGATCGATGCGACCTTCGGCCACGATGCCGGCGAGCGCTGGGGTCTCGCCCCCGCCCCAGGCCACGCTGCAGCGGTCGCAAGCGCTTTTCCAGCCTGCCACCAAGGCCTGTGCGCGCTGCGCGTCGGCAAACCAGTCGGATCCGCCCGCCGCCCAGTAGGCCTGCACCACCAGCGGCGTGGCGCCCACGGTGATCAGGTCATTGATCGCCATGGCGATGGTGTCTTGCGCGATCGCGTCGTAGTGGCTGATGCCGGTGAGTTGCTGCATCTCGTCGGCCACCAGCGCCTTCGAGCCGAGGCACTCGACGATGCTCGCCAGGTAGAACGGACCCACGTCGACCACGTACGCCGATTCGCCGCGCGAGGCGGTGACCTCGCTAAAACCGTGTGCCGCGAGGTGGGCGCCGGTGGCTGCTGCAGCGCGCTGGGCCGAGATTTTCAGCGGGTCGATCAGGTCGTAATTGACGCCTGATTGCGCGTAGCTGAGCGTGCCGTGATCGGTCGCGGAATGCGTGGTGGTGGTCATGGGCGAGGGCTGCGAGGAGCCGCGACAAGTGGGACTGAGGGGGACGAGAGGGATTATCCGGCAGCCCCTGCGCGGCCGGTCGCGGCGGTGGTCGGCAACTAGAATCGTCCGATGAGTTACTTGGTGCTCGCCCGCAAATACCGCCCTCGAAGTTTCGACGCCCTGGTGGGTCAGGAGCATGTGGTGCAGGCGCTGGCGAACGCGCTCACGCAGGGCCGGTTGCATCACGCGTACCTGTTTACCGGCACGCGCGGGGTTGGCAAGACCACGGTGTCGCGCATCCTCGCCAAGTCACTCAATTGCACCGGCGCTGACGGGCAGGGCGGCATCACCGCCAGCCCCTGCGGCGTGTGCAGTGCCTGCCGCGACATCGATGCCGGTCGCTTCGTCGACTACATCGAACTCGATGCCGCGTCCAATCGCACCGTCGAAGAGATCACGCCGCTGCTCGACCAGGCGGTCTACAAACCGGTGGTCGGGCGCTTCAAGGTCTACCTGATCGACGAAGTCCACATGCTGTCGAACACCGCGTTCAACGCGATGCTCAAGACTCTGGAAGAGCCGCCCGAGTACCTGAAATTCGTGCTCGCAACCACCGACCCGCAAAAGGTGCCCGCCACCGTGCTGTCGCGCTGCTTGCAGTTCAACTTGCGGCCGATGGGCGCGCGCACCGTGCAGGATCATCTGGCGCACGTGCTGGCCGCCGAAGGCATTGCCGCTGAAGCAGGCGCGCTGCGCTTGCTGGCGCGCGCAGCGCGCGGATCGATGCGTGATGCGCTGTCGGTCACCGATCAGGCCATCGCGTTTGGTGGCGGTGCGCTGGTCGAATCGACGGTGCGCGACATGCTCGGCGCCGTCGACCGCAGCCACGCCATTCGCTTGATCGAGGCCCTGGCCGATCGCAATGGCCGCGCGTTGCTCGCCGAAGCCGATGCGCTGCGTGCGCTCGGCCTGTCCGCCGCAGGAACGCTGGAGGAGATGGCCGATCTGCTGCAGCAGATGGCCGTGGCGCAGGCGGTGCCGGAGGCGCTTGATACGAGTGAGCCGGACGCATTGGCAGCCGCGCGCTTGTCGTCGCGACTGGCGGCCGATGAGATCCAGTTGATTTACAGCATGGCCTTGCACGGCCGTGGCGAGTTGTCGCTGGCGCCCGATGAGCACAGTGGTCTGGTGATGGTCCTGCTGCGCATGCTGGCGTTTTGTCCGCCCGGCGGCCCGGCAACGCACGAGGCTGCTGCGCCCGCCGCGAAGCCGGCTGCCGCAGCCGCGGTTGCCAGCCGCGTAGCCAGAAATGACGTGCCTGCGCCCCCGATCGCCCACGTCGCTGCACCAGCCGAGGTTGCGCGGCCACAGGCGGTTTCCGTGCGGGCTGCCGAGCGTACGCCGCCGCCATGGGTTGATGCCGAGTTTGGCGATGAACGCCCGGCCGAGGCATCAACATCAGACGTCGTGCCTGCTGCGCCCGTAGCCGATCCCGTCCCGTCCGTGCCGTATCGCGGGACTTCTGCGGCTGCTGCGATCAGCGTGGTCACTACCCCTCTGGGTGACCGATGGGCCGGTGTGGTGGACGCCATGGCCCGCGCGGGCAGCATCGGCGCGATGGTGCGCGAACTGGCGCATCAGTCGCAGTGCCTGAGCATCGATGATGCTGCCTCGCCACCGGTCTGGGTGGTGCAGGTCGATCGCGAAACGCTGCGATCCGCGGTGCAGTGCGACAAGCTCGAGGCCGCCTTGAAGCATCACCTTGGCGCCGACATCCGGCTTGAGGTGCGTGGCGGCGCTGTCGTTGACACGCCTGCCCTGCGCAACGCCGCCGAGCGCGAACGAAGGCAGCGACAGGCCGAGCAGATCATTCACGACGACGCAGCCGTGCGCTCGCTGATGGATCAGTACCCCGGCGCGCGCATCGTGCCGGGCTCGGTCACATACCAATAAAGCATTGCTGACACTTACCAAGGAGATCTCACCATGATGAAGGGCCAACTCGCCGGCTTGATGAAGAAAGCCCAGGCCATGCAGGACAACCTGAAGAAGGCGCAGGATGAACTCGGCGATATCGAGGTCGAGGGCCAGTCCGGCGCCGGGTTGGTCAAGGTGACGATGACCTGCAAGCACGAGGTCAAGCGCGTGGTCATCGACCCGAGCCTGCTCGCCGACGACAAGGACATGCTCGAAGACATGGTGGCTGCCGCCTTCAACGACGGCCTGCGTCGAGCCGAGGAAGTTTCCCAGGAAAAGATGGGCAAGTTGACCGCCGGCATGCCGCTGCCGCCCGGCATGAAGTTCCCGTTTTGATCGGCACGAGCCGTCTGCGTCGGCATGGCTGAGCCCGCGCTCGATGCGCTCGTCGATGCGCTCAGAGGCCTGCCCGGAGTGGGCGAGAAATCGGCTCGTCGCATGGCCCTGCACCTGCTTCAGCATGACCGCGCCGGCGCGCAGCGCCTGGCGCTGTCGCTGCAAACGGCGGTGGCCAGCGTGCGTCACTGCGCGCGCTGCCACACTTTCACTGAAAGCGAGTTGTGCGGCATCTGCTCTGATCCGCAGCGTGATGCCCGCTTGCTGTGCGTCGTCGAGACCCCGGCCGATCAGGCAGCCATGGAGCGCACCGGCAGCTACCCGGGCTACTACTTCGTCTTGATGGGGCGGCTGAGTCCGCTCGATGGGGTGGGCGTGCATGACATCGGGTTGCGCGAGCTTCTCGACCGTGCGGCGCAACCCGGGGTTGAAGAGGTGATCTTGGCAACCAACTTCACCGCCGAGGGCGAGGCCACCGCTCATGCGGTGGGCGAGGCTCTGAAGGCCCGTCACTTTCGTGTGACCCGACTGGCGCGCGGCGTGCCGGTGGGCAGCGAGCTCGAGTACGTTGATCTGGGCACCATCGCGCACGCGCTGGTCGACCGCCGTTGAGGAGCCTCCCATGAGCAGTGTGTCCACCATGTGTGTCCTGGTCGCCTCGTTGATGCCGATCGTCTGTGCGGGCATCGCCAAGAGCGGCACTTTTTCTAAACCGCCCTCGGAAGGTGGCTACGACAACAACGCGCCGCGCGAATGGATGGCCCGGCAGCACGGCTGGCGGCAACGCGCCAATGCGGCTCAATCCAACTGCTTCGAGGCGTTGCCGTTTTTCATCGGGGCGGTACTGCTGGCTCAGCAGGCCGGCGCCGATCAGGGACGGGTCGATGCGCTGGCGGTGAGTTTCATCGTGCTGCGCAGCGCTTACATCGGCTGCTACCTGGGCGACCGGGCTCTGGCGCGTTCAGTGCTGTTCATCGCTGCCTTCGCGGTCAATGTGACCCTGCTGCTGTCGGGCGTTTGATCAGCGCGAGGCCACGCTTAGCGGCTTGCGCGCCGGTGCCGCGCTGGTGACGACGGTCGCCGCCTTGGCTGATGACGCTCGCTTGGTCGCCGGTGAGCGGACAGCCACACGGGTGCTGCGTTTCGAGATTTGTCCGGCAGCTCGATAGATGACGATCTGCGCGCCAGGCTTGAAGCGCCCGTCGATGCGCAGCGAGTTCCATTCGGCCACCCGAGCCGCCGCCAGACCGTAGCGTCTGGCAATGCCGGGCACAGAGTCCCGCACGCCTGCCTTCAAGACCACGCGCTTGAGCGGTGGCACGTCGGGTTCGAGCGTGATCGTGGCATTGTCGGCCAAGCCTTCCGCTACATCCATGTGCTGGTTCTCGCTCCGGGGCACCAGCAACGTCGATCCTGCCTTGACCCTCATGCGCGGCGGGATGCGGTTCACCTCGCGCAGTTGGCGCTCATCCATACCTACCTCGTGCGCCACGTCGGCCGTGCGCATGGTCTTCGGTGCGACCCAGGCCCTCCAGGTGGCCAGCGGTGCGCGGTGCGCCGCGAGCTTGTGCACGAAGCTGCTGGCGTTGTCGTAGGGCAGCAGGATCTGCGGCGTGCCGGCCGCCAGGATCACCGGCTTGTTCATCTGCGGGTTCAGGGTCTTGAACTCGTCCAGCGTGATGCCAGCCAGCGCTACGGCCTTGTCCACGTCGATGTCGCGCTGGATCGGCACGCTGAGGAAGTAGGGGTGATTGGCCACCAGGGGCAGCGTCAAACCGAACGATTGAGGCGAGGCGATCATGTTCTTCACCGCCTGCAGCTTGGGCACGTAATTGCGCGTCTCGTCGGGCATGTTGAGACTCAGGTAATCGGTGGGCAAGCCGGCTTTCTGGTTGCGGGCCATGGCGCGCTGCACGTTGCCCTCGCCCCAGTTGTAGGCGGCCAGGCTCAGATGCCAGTCGCCAAAAATCCCATACAGGCGCTGCAGGTAGTCGAGCGCCGCGCGAGTCGACGCCAGCACGTCGCGCCGATCGTCGCGAAAGATGTTCTGCTTCAGCGCGAAATCGCGCCCGGTCGCCGGCATGAACTGCCACATGCCTGATGCCCTGGCCGACGACATCGCCTGCGGATTGAAGGCGCTTTCGATGAAAGGCAGCAGGGCCAGTTCGGTCGGCATGCCCCGCGACTCGAGTTCTTCGACGATGTGGAACAGGTAGCGCCCGCCGCGTGTGGTCATCCGCTCGACGTAGTCTGGCCGGCTGGCATACCAGCGCTCGCGGTCGCGAACCAGATCGTTGTCGAGGTCGGGCATGGCAAAGCCGCGGCGCACGCGCACCCACAGATCGGCCTTGGCTGCGGCGCTGTCGAGGTCGATCTGCACGCCGGGACGCATCGGATCGATGGGCCCCAGCGCCCCCGAAGCCAGGGCCGAGCCCAGCGGGTCGTCGGTCGTTGTCACCTGACCCGAATGAGTAGCGGCAGGCGCATCTGCCTGGCCCGTCGCACTCGATGCGGCCGCGGCGCTGTGGCCTGCCGCTGAGGTGGCGCAGCCGGAGCCCACCGCCCAGACCGACAAGGTCAGCACGCCGGCAAGCAACAGACGGCGCAGGGCCGGGCAGATCGGATCAGTCATCGGAACTCATTTTTCCATTGCCGCAGGGCCGCGAAGACCTCGAGGGGATCATCGCTGGTCGAACCGTGGCGCCTTGCGGCGCTGATCACCGTGAGCACGTCACAGCGCAGGAACGGATTGACGGCACGTTCCATGTCGATGCGAGCTGGCAGGGTGGACAGGCCGGCTGTGCGCTGTTGTTCGCACCAGCGTGTGTACTCATTCAATTCTGCGCTGTCCGGCTCCACCGCATGGGCGAATTTCAGATTCGACAGCGTGTACTCATGGGCGCAGCACACGCGTGTGTTGCCTGGCAGTCCGGCCAGACGTTGCAGAGAGTGGTGCATTTGCTGCGGCGTGCCTTCAAAAAGCCTGCCGCAGCCGCCGGAAAAAAGCGTGTCGCCACAAAACAGCAGCGGCGCCTCTGGTCCTGCCACCGGGCGATGAAAGTACGCGATGTGACCGCCGGTGTGGCCCGGCACGTCGATCACCTCGAAGCGCGAGCCGATGGCCAGCACCGTGTCGCCGCCCGCCACCGGAATGCAAGGGCCGGGAATGGACTCGAGGGCCGGGGCGTACACCGGCACATCGAACCGGGCGTTCAAACCGGACAGGCCGCCCACATGATCCTGATGGTGGTGCGTTACTAGAATCGCCGCGAGTCTCAACTCGAGACGATCCAGCGCTGCGAGCACCGGCGCACAATCCCCCGGATCGACGACGGCAGCTTCCACCCCATCGTGAAACATCCAGATGTAGTTGTCGTTGAACGCGGGCAGTGCAAGCAAATACATGTCTGAATCCGCGCCGAGTATAAGTTTGAGGGCCTGGCTGACGAGCCCGCTCGCGGCCTATCTGCTCCAGTGGGAGCAGCGCTATCTCGACTCGGTGGTGGCCGATGTTTTCGGCTTCCATGCGGTGCAATTGGGGCTGCCAGAGCTCGATGCGCTTCGCGCCAACCGCATGCCGCACCGCTGGCGGGCTGATTCAGCGCAGCCGTTGCCTTCCGTTTCATCTGCCTCGGGTCTCCCTGCAGCCGTTTCGTTGAGTTGTGACTTCGACTGTCTTCCCTTCGACAGCCAAAGCCTCGACCTCGTGGTGTTGCCTCACGCTCTGGAACTGGCACGCGATCCCCACCTCACTTTGCGTGAAGTCGAGCGGGTGCTGATGCCTGAGGGCCGTGTGGTCATCATCGGGTTCAACCCGACCAGCCTGTGGGGTCTGCGGCAGCGCGGCTCCAACGCGCGCCGCTATCTGGGATTGGGACCCAGCCACTCGCGGTTCTTGCCTCACGACGGAGAACTCATCGCCTACCGTCGCTTGCGCGACTGGCTGCGCCTGCTGAGCTTCGAAGTGGAGACCGGTCGCTTTGGCTGTTACCGCCCGCCGATCACGTCCGAGAAGTGGCTTTCGCGCTTCGAGTGGATGGAGCCTGCCGGTGACCGGTGGTGGCCCGTGCTCGGCGCTGTGTACGCGCTCACCGCCGTCAAGCGGGTGCGTGGCATGCGGCTGGTGGGCCTGGCGCGTGCGCGCCGGCGCAAGGCGGGGGCTCCTCAGGCCGTGGTGACGAACCAGCAACCTCATCGTGTCGTGCTGCACAGCGGCTCGCACCGATCCAATCAAGATGAATGACACCGTCCAAATCTCGCGTCCGCAAGTGACGATCTACACCGACGGCGCCTGCAAGGGCAATCCCGGGCGTGGTGGCTGGGGTGCCTGGCTGAGTTGCGACGGCCATGAAAAGGAGCTGTTCGGCGGCCAGGTGCTCACCACCAACAACCGCATGGAACTCACAGCCGTGATCGAGTCGATCGCATCGCTCAAGCGAACCTGCTCGGTGCTGATCTACACGGACAGCGACTACGTGCGCAAGGGCATCACCGAGTGGATCCACAACTGGAAGTTGCGCGGCTGGCTGACCGCCGATCGCAAACCGGTGAAAAACGCCGACCTGTGGCAGCGGCTCGATGCCCTGCGCGCGCTGCACCACGTCGAGTGGCGTTGGGTCAAGGGCCACTCGGGCGACCCAGGCAACGAAAGAGCCGATGCGCTGGCCAACCGTGGCGTTGAGGTGGCTGTCTGATCCCACGATCACCCGGAGTGAAAAACAGCCGCGGCTGAACAGGCTGGTTGAATGATCTGCGCGGGCCTGTGTCGGCGGCATATACTCGCGGGCTCACCTTGCCACACCCATGTCGACGCATCGGGGTGGCTTCCAATGTCGGAATTCACAAGGAGATTCAATGCGTCATTACGAAATCGTGCTGCTGATTCACCCGGATCAGAGCGAACAGGTTCCAGCGATGCTGGAGCGATACAAGGGCGTGATCACTGCCGGTGG
>NCFZ01000093.1 GCA_002281415.1 Burkholderiales bacterium 28-67-8
CGGGCGGGCGAGTCACTCCACAACGCTGGGTCAGTCTCTTGAGATGGTGATCCCGATCACCGCTGACAGTACCGAGCAACTGACAAACGACTGCCTGTCCGCTGAGGTTTTGGTGGGCGACACGAAGTTGCACCCGACTGCAGTTCGTTCGCGCCTTGACTGGTTGGGCGGGTCTGGCGCGCGCGTGCTGCGAGTGTCAACCAGCGCTCGAATCGATGAACCCGTCGTGACGGTGACGGTGGCTGCGGGCTGCCCACCGAGGCTGACACGCCAGTTCGTTTTGTTCATAGATCCACCCGCGGCGGATGTGGATACCGCCTCGGCAGTTCCGCTGGTGTCATCTGAAATCGCGCTGGTAGCACCCATAGCGCCGATGGCGGCGATCAGCCCAGTTTCAGAAGCTACGGTAAACACACCCTCCACGACAGCGGACGCCGAGAGCACCACGGCGCGGCGCACCCCGGCGCAAAGTTCTGAACGCCCGCGGTGGAAACGCACCCGACCTGCGGCGTCTTCATCGGTTGCTGCCTCGGGTGGGGACGCTGTGGCTCTGGTTGGCAATCCTTCGGGTGCCAAGCCGGTGCGGGCAGTCAAGCACGCAGCACGTCTTCAACTGGAGCCGGACGCCCGGCCTTTGCCTGCGGTGCCCGACGCGGCCTCGGTTCCTGAGGTGATGGCCTCGGCGGCGAGCGCAGCGGAGGCTGCGGCTTCTGAAGCCGAAGCCACGGCGCTGCGCCAGCGCGAGGCCCTGGCGTCGTTGCAAAAGCAGATGGAGGCGATTAAGGCGCAGGCTGAAACCGCCAACAAGAGCATCGCTCAGATGCAGTCGAATTTGCGCGAATCGCAAGAATCCTCGAACTGGTGGGTGTTCGTGGCGAGCGCGCTCGCGGCTGCGGTGGTCGGGCTGTTGGCCTGGGTGGTTTGGTTGCTCAGACAGCGTGCCGCCGCGACGAAGGCAGGGGTCTGGTGGAGCGCCGAGTCGCAGCGTGCGGCTTTGGACGAGGGGCGTGAACGTGCCATCAAGGCCGACTCGAAGCCCGATCCGCTTGGCACCAGCTTCCGGGACTCGTCGCAGTGGGGTTCGGCGGTCGTCTTGTCAGATACCGCGGTGGGCATGCTCACGGACTTCCAGTCCAGTCGAGACTTCGCGGACGAACCGCAAACGCGAGGCGAGGTCGGCTCGGCCACGAACGTGCAGGGCCTCCCCCCAGCACAGGATTACGCGCCTTTTCTGACCGCGGACGAGCTGATCGATCTGGGCCAGCAGGCTGAGTTCTTTGTGGCCCTGGGCCAGGACGACTCGGCCATCGGTTTGCTGGAGAGCCAACTTCCGCTTGCTGGTGGTGGTGGTCCCTGGCCCTACTTGAAGCTGCTCGAGATTCACCGTCGTCAGGAAGACCGAGGTGCCTTCGAGGGTGTGCGTGATCGCTTCGAGGCGCGCTTTGGCGTATCGCCGGCAGACTGGCGTTCTACGTCTATCGCAGGCAAGTCGCTGGACGCATACAGCGAGGCCGTCAAACGCATTGAGAGCGCCTGGGCCGAGCCCGAAGAGGCGATGCAGCTGCTCGAGACGCTGATGGTGCGCGGAGATGCTGACTCGGGAGTTTTCGATCTGGCCGCGATTGGCGACTTGGAGTCTTTGTACTTGCTCGCGAAGTCGCTGCGGGTCCCCGTGCAGCTTGATGTGGGCTCGGTGGATCTCTTACTTCCACTCGAGTTGGACCCCGGTCCACCCGTTGGTGCACCTGTCCGGCCGCCCGCACAGGCAGAAGATTCCAGGATCGACTTCAATCTCGAACTTGTGCCACCCGACGGCGACTCGGGCGCGCTCAAGTGAATGAGCATCGCCCGGCCCACCGCCGGGCGGGTGGGGTCACTCCGATGCGGCAGGCCCGCTGATGCTGCGAGTGATCAGGGCGCGGCTCAGGCGGTCCGACACCATTTCGGCGAAAACGTAGACAAAGTTGCGCAGGTAGGCTCCGCGCTTGAATGCGATGCGCGCGACGTTCTGGCCGAACAGGTTGCCTGCTGGCCGCCACACCAGATCCGAGCCTGGCGGATCGTCGCGCACCGCCATTTCGGCCACGATGCCGATGCCCAGCCCCAGGCGAACGTACGTCTTGATCACGTCGGAGTCGATGGCCTCTAGAACGATGTTGGGCTTCAGCCGACGCGCCTCGAAAGCCTGATCGATGCGCGTGCGCCCCGTGAAGGTGGGGTGATAGGAGATCAACGGCTCCATGGCCAGTTGCTCCAGCGTCAGTCGTTCGACTTGCGCCAGCGGGTGACCGGCTGGCATCACCACCACATGCTGCCACTCGTAGCAGGGCAGGGTGACCAGTTCATCAAAGCGGTCGAGCGACTCGGTGGCCAGTCCGACCTCAGCCACCTCTTCGATGAGCATCCGAGCCACCTGCTGCGGGTTGCCTTGGTGCAAGCTGACGTTGACCTTGGGGAAGCGCTTGCGCAACCGGGCTACCGGCTCGGGGAGCACGTAGCGGGCTTGCGTGTGCGTGGTCGCGATCGATAGCGTGCCAGCGTCCTGATTGGAGAATTCATCACCGATGCGTTTGAGGTTGTTGACCTCACGCATGATGATTTCGATGGACTTGAGCACCTCCAGCCCTGGCTCGGTCACCCGACGCAAGCGCTTGCCGTGCCGCGCGAAGATGTCCACGCCGAGCTCGCCCTCAAGCTCCAGAATGGCCTTGGACACCCCCGGCTGCGATGTGAACAGGGCCTTGGCGGTGTCCGTCAGGTTGAGCTTCTGGCGGACCGCTTCCTGAACGAATCTGAATTGGTGGAGGTTCATGGGCTGGGGCCCATGAGACCGAGCAGCGCCGCGTCTGCCATGGCCGCGATGACACCTGCAGACTCGCCGATCGAGGGCCGCACGCTCCACGACACATGAGGGTGTGCCTCGCGCAACTGTTCGATCAGCACCGGCAGGTCCTTGCGCACATGCCCTCCGGTCCCGAGAAACAGCGGCACCACCTGAACCTGTGCGCAACCGAGCTCCGCAAGTTCAAGGCCGGCTTGAAGGATGCCCGGCGTCATGAACTCAAGAAACGCCAGCGACACCTCCGCATCCGGGGCCTGCTCACGCACCTGTTCCAGAACGGCCTCGAACGGGCGTGCCCAGTTGGGGTCTCGAGCCCCGTGGCAAAACAGCAGGACACCGGCCTTCATCGGAAGCGAACCAGCCATGCAAAGGCCACCATCGACATCAACAGGAACAGGGCGCCGGGAGCGGCCGCCACCAGCCAGGGCGTCCAGTTCTGCAGCAGCCCGAGGTGCCCCGACAGGCTGTTGAGCAGCATGAAACTGATGCCCAGCATGATGCCGCCGAACACCTTCAGGCTGATACCCCCGGAGCGTGCGTGCAGGTAGGCGAAGGGCAATGCCAGACCCACCATGACCAGGCACGCAAAGGGGTAGAACGCACGCTTCCAGAACTGGATCTCATAGGCTTGGATCGCCTGCGCGTTGGTGTCGAGGTGTGCGATGAATCGCCACAACTCGAAGGTCGACATGGTGTCCACCGGGAGTAGCGCAGACGACACCACATCAGCGGCCAGGCCACCATCCCAGCGCCATTCGGTGTGATTTTCGGTGACCACCCTGGGCGCTTGTGACTCACTCGCAGGAACCCACCGTGAAATGTTGACCTTGGACAGCTTCCACACGGATGACGCCTCCACGGTTCCCGACTCGGCGGTGATGCGCCTGACCATCAGACCCTGTTCGCCGAATTCAAAGATCTTCACGCCCAGCAGTTCGCCTTGAGTGCCTGTTCGTGCCACGTGGATCGAGTACGAGCGTTCGCCCTCATCGGTGCTGCGCCGGTCCTTCAGCCAGATGCCGGTTCGACCGAGTGCCGAACCCCCGCGAACGAATGACTTCAACTGGACTGCGCGATTTTCCGACAGCGGTGCGAGGTAGTCGCCCACCACAAATGTCAGCAGTCCGAAAGCTACACCCAGCGTCGCCAGCAGGCGCAACGCACGGCCCGGGCCGAGGCCGCCCGTACGCAAGATGGTGAACTCGGACGATTGCGACAGCCGCGACAGCGCGTAGATCGTACCGATCAGCACCGCAATGGGCGCCAACTCGTAGAAATGCGTAGGCACCGCCAGCAGGCACGACGCAGCCGCCACGAAGGCTGAGTAGCCGCGGCGCGCCGAATCGGCGATGGCATCGACAAAGTCGATGAAGAAAAAAAGCGACAAGAACGCCACCGCCACGAAGGCGACAGACGACACGATGTCGACATAAAAAAGGCGGCGGACGGTTTTCATGGGGCTCGCTCAGCGAGCAGCGGGTGCCTGATTTTCACGGGTTGCCTTGTCGATCGGCGAGCGTTGAGTCGAATCCCATGACCGTGCCGCGGATCGCGCTCAAGGATGGATCGAATAACATCGGATTCCCCTCGATGAGCAGCCGATTATGGACTTCCGACACCTTGTTTCTTCGTCCGACTCTCTGTCGAAAGTGACCGCTGACGCCCTTGTGCTCATCGTGCAGGGTCCCCTGGTTGACGGGCTTCTTGAGGCGCCCCTGGCGGCACTGATCGAAGACGCTGTCAACGCCGGCGACTTTGAATTCAAGACAGGCCGCACCCTGTATGTGCACCGGCCCGCCGCGATGAAAGTGGCTCGGTTGCTGGTGGTGAGCGCCGCGGCGGGTGGCATCAAAGCCTTCAAGGCCGCGGTGGCGACCGGGCTGGGGCAATTGAAGTCGTCGGGTGCCAAGCACATCGCCGTCGCAATAGCAGACTCGGCAGCGCTGACTTCGCTGCACGCGCAGGCGTTGGCTACTGCAGCGGCCGATGCGGTCTATCTGTACCGTCGTACCAAGCCCAGCGCACCTGCTGCACCTGCTGCTGCGCGCTTCACCTTGATTTGTGCCAAGGACCAGTCGCGTGACATCGCTGCCGGTCTTCAGCGCGGTGCGGCCATCGCTGCCGGTGTGACGCTGGCGCGCGATTTGGCCAACTGCCCAGGCAATGTCTGCACTCCGACTTTTCTCGGTGAGCAAGCCAAGCGCATGGTCAAGAGTCACGGGCTGAAGGTTGAGGTGCTCGACCGCAAAGCGGTTGAAAAACTCGGCATGGGTGCTTTTCTGGCTGTGGCCCAGGGCTCGAACGAGCCGTTGCGCTTCATCGTGGCCCGCTATGAGGGCGCGGCCAAGTCGCAGGCGCCCGTGGTGCTCGTCGGCAAGGGCATCACGTTTGACACCGGTGGCATCTCGATCAAACCGTCGGCTGAAATGGACGAAATGAAGTTCGACATGGGCGGCGCAGCCAGCGTTCTGGGAACGCTGGCTGCGGTGGCCGAGCTCAAACCCAAGCTCAATGTCATCGGCATCATTCCCGCCTGCGACAACATGCCCAGCGGCAACGCGGTCAAGCCGGGCGATGTGGTCACCAGTCTGTCCGGACAGACCATCGAGATCCTCAACACCGACGCCGAAGGCCGCCTGATCCTGTGTGACGCGCTCACCTATGCCGAGCGTTTCAAACCGGCCGTCGTGGTCGATATCGCCACACTGACCGGTGCTTGCGTGATCGCTCTCGGGCACCACCGCTCGGGGCTGTTCACGTCAGACGACGCGCTGGCCACCGAGTTGCTCAACGCCGGCGATGCCTCACTGGATCCTTGCTGGCGCATGCCGCTGGACGAGGAGTACGGCGATGGCTTGAAGAGCAACTTCGCCGACATGGGCAATGTCGGCCCCCGAGCCGGTGGCTCGATCACTGCCGCGATGTTCTTGCGGCGTTTCACTGGCAAGTACCGCTGGGCGCATCTCGACATTGCCGGGACAGCCTGGAAGTCCGGTGCGGCCAAGGGTGGCACCGGGCGCCCCGTGGCTCTTCTGACGCACTTCGTGCTTTCGCAAGTCAAGTGACGTGACATCGATGACCGAGGTCGAGTTTCATGTCAACGTTCCGGACCGCCTGCAGTACGCCTGCCGGTTGCTGCGTAAGGCGTCTCGCAAGGGCTTCAGGGTTGCGGTGACAGGATCGCCGGCAACGCTGAACGAACTCGATAGGCACTTGTGGAGATTCGAAGCCGAAGAGTTCTTGCCGCATGTCCGTGTGGCCTCTGCAGGAGTGGAAAGTTCTGGTCAGCGGCGCTCGCCGGTGTGGTTGGTCGACGAAGCCAGCCTTGGGGTAGAGCTAGCGGTGCTGGTGAATCTTGGCGATCAACTCGCCTCGGGGTTTGAGGGCTACAGGCGTTTGATCGAGGTCGTGTCCGATGACGATACCGAGCGCGACGCTGGCCGACAGCGTTGGAAGCAATATCTGGCTCGGGGCTACGCGCCGCGCAAACATGAGGTTGCAAGTTGAGTGCGCCAATCTTGCCGCCGGTGAACGTACCGACCCTGACCGAGGTGGTGGACTGGGCGCCAGCGGGTCATCCGTGCGAGCCATACGATGCGGGATTCGCTGGTGGACAGCTTCTTGACTTGTCCGACACGGCACCGATTCCGGAATCTCCTCAGGCGGGTGATACCGGGCCTGCGGCCGAGTCATCGGTCATCGGTTCAATCGATGAGGCCGCGCTGACACAGCGGATCCTGACGCGCGTTCAGCAACAGGTTGATCTGATGCTGGAAGAGCGCCTGCCGCCGGTGATGGCCGCGGTGCTGGACCGGGCTGTCGGGGAATTGGTGGCGCACGCGAGAAGTGATCTGGCATTCAACCTGCGCGACGTCGTGTCGCAGGCGGTGTTCGACGAGATTGCGTCCGTTCGCGGCTCAATCGACCCGACCACGACCGACGGAGCCGTCTGACGTCCGACAACAACCCGTGTTGGCTGGAGCCTTCATGAAACACACACTCAGGATGGCGGCTGCATGCTCCGCCATGGCATTGCCCTTGTCGCCTTTCGCGCAGGAGTCGGTCGTCAGGATTGGCCATGTCGGGCCCACCAGTGGGAGCATCGCTCACCAGGGCAAGGACAACGAAATGGGCGCGAAGATGGCGATTGAGGATCTCAACGCCAAGGGGGTCGTGATCGGCGGCAAGAGGGTACGCTTTGAACTGCTCGCCGAAGACGATGCTGCCGACCCCAAGCAGGCCACGTCGGTGGCGCAAAAGCTTGTCGACTCCAAAGTAAACGGGGTGGTGGGTCACCTGAATTCCGGCACATCGATTCCTGCATCCAAGATCTACAGCGATGCAGGCATTCCGCAGATATCGCCCTCGGCAACCAACCCGAAGTACACCCGCCAAGGCTACAAGACCACCTTCCGCGTGGTGGCCGACGATGTCCATTTGGGCGGAACCCTAGGGCGGTACGCGGTCACGACTCTCAAGGGCAGCGCCATTGCCGTCATCGACGATCGCACAGCTTATGGGCAGGGTGTGGCCCAGGAGTTCGAAAAGGGCGTCATTGCTTCCGGAGGAAGGATCGTCTCGCGCCAGTTCACGACCGACAAGGCCACCGACTTCATGGCCATCCTGACCGCCATCAAGGCGCAAAAGCCCGACATCGTTTTTTACGGTGGAATGGATGCCGTGGCTGGTCCAATGATTCGCCAGATGAAGCAACTCGGGCTCGCAGTTCGGTTCATGGGAGGAGACGGCGTGTGCTCCACCGAGTTGCCCAAGCTGGCCGCAGGGGCCATGGGCGATGGCCAGGTGGTTTGTGCTGAGGCCGGCGGCGTTGAAGGCGAACAGAAAAAGGGTATGGATGACTTCCGGGCGGCCTTCAAGAAAAAGTTCGGTGTTGAGGTGCAGCTTTATGCGCCATATGTCTACGACTCGGTGCAGTTGCTGGCGACCGCCATGGTCAAGGCTCAATCCTCTGATCCGGCGAAATACCTGCCGGCGCTTGCCGTGACCGAAGGCTACAAGGGCGTCACCGGCACCATCTCATTCGATGGCAAGGGGGACATCAAGAATGGTGCGTTGACGCTTTACACGTACAGGGCCGGTGTTCACGAGCCGATCGCTGTGGTTCGCTGATCGTCGGCTCGAAAAAACCACCTTGAGGTGCTTGTTTTCGAGCCCTCGCGCCATGGGTGCGTGCGACGTCGGGTGAATTTGCCTTCAACTTCCGGCAGCTGGCCGATGGAGTTTTGTTCCACGACACCCCAGCCACACCTGAGATCTTCTGGCGAATCGAAGCTGTTGTTGAATTATTGAGTGGCGAGCGGGTTCGCCGTCGAAAAAGCAGCGTTGAAGGCGTGGCACAGTTGCCGCCAGCAAACCGATTGACTGTTCAGAAAGCAGCTTCGAATGGACAACTCCGACCCTCGCGCCTTGCGCCAAGAAATTGAAGTCTTGATGGCCATGCAAGCCGGGGTGACGGTTATTCTGTCGTCACTGATCGCGACGCATCCAAGATATCGTGAATTCCAGTTGCACCTGACAGCGTTGGTCGAACTGGCTGATGCTGGACCCCTGTGGAAACCGCTGAGCGATCGTCAGCGGGAAATCGCTAGGCTGTATGTCGAGGAGTTGCAAAGCATCCACTCGCGCCTTCAACCGACGCACGACGAGCCCGAACCGATGTGGCCACCCGGGTGAACTCGATGTGGTGTTCAACTCATGCCAAACCGGCCGGAATCCTCGGCCGGTCGGTAGGCGTCATTTCTTGTTGAACTGGTTCAATATCCAGATGCCGACGACGACGAACCAAAAGACGAAGAGGATTTGAGCGATGGTCATGGTTGTCTCCTTGTTGGGTGCAATGGTTTGGGGTGAAAAACTATGAATCGTTGCGGATCGTGCCAGAAACGGTTGGTCAGGCGCTAGCCCGCCTTGCGGCTTCCCGGCGTATCAACGGGGCCATTGCCCACATGGTGGCGATCAGAAGCCCGATCTCGATGCTGTAGACCACAGCGTAGGCGGTGGTTGATGCGGTTTGAGAGGCCGCCACGTCTCGTATCACGCCGCCCAAGGCGATCGCGATGCCTGCGGCCGAGGCTTGAACCGCTCCCCAGGCGCCCAGGGCCAGGCCGCTTTGCTCCTTTGGGGCCAGGTTCATGGTGGCCGTCAGAGTGCCGTGGCCGAACAGGCCACCTCCAAACCCAATCAAGAACACGCCGAAAGAAAACAGCATCGGCGAG
>NCFZ01000094.1 GCA_002281415.1 Burkholderiales bacterium 28-67-8
GACGGTCGAAGGCTTCTGGACGCCCATGCAGTACATGCGCATCGGCGCGCAGTACACCGCCTACGGCCGCTTCAACGGCGCGACACACAACTACGACGGCTTCGGGCGCAACGCGCGCGACAACAACACACTGTTCCTCTACACCTGGGTGGCGTACTGATGCATTCCTCCAACGGCACCATTCCCATGAAGCTCGTTTCCCTGATCGCGGTCGCGGCAGCCGCGGCATTGGTGGCCGGCTGTGCCGGAGTCGAGCGCTCGCGCAACCTGGGCGACCCGAAGGTCTCCGGCGTGACGATCGCCCAGCAGGTGTGCTCCAACTGCCACGGGCTGAGCGGCAATTCGGTGTCGCCGAATTTCCCGAACCTGGCCGCACAGACGCAGCCCTATCTGGCCGCGCAACTGGCGTCGTTCAAGAGCCATGGCCGGCGCGATCCTCCGGGCTACCAGTACATGTGGGGCCTGAGCCGGCACCTGACCGATGACCAGATCGCCGGGTTGTCCGCGTACTACGCGCAGCAGACGGCCGTGGTCCAGCCCGCCGAGGGCGATGCCAGCCGGCTGTCATTGGGCAAGGCGATCTTTGAAGGCGGCATCGAGGACAAGGCCGTGCCCGCGTGCAACACCTGCCACGGCGACAAGGGCCAGGGCATGGCAACGTTTCCGCGACTGGCAGGCCAGCACGCGGACTACACGCTCAAGCAGCTCATGGTGTTTCAACGCACCGACCAGCGCCCCGACGGCGCGGTGATGAAGATCGTCTCGCACGGCCTGAGCGTGCAGGACATGACAGACGTGGCCAACTACGTGCAGACCTTGCCGTAACGGCCGCGGCCGCGTGACCCAAGAAAAAGGGCCCTGAGTCACCTCAGGGCCCTTTTGTCATTTCAGCCTCAGATCACTTGGCGGCTCGCTTCTTGTGCGCGGGCTTCGATACAGCCCGCTGGTTTGCTCCGGTGCCTCGGCAGTTGGCGCAAGACCCTGCGAACGCCCTCCTTAAGGTGGCCTTCATCCGACCCACTTAGCGTCGAACCTTGGCGAGGGCGCCGTGCCGGCGTCCAGTGGTCAGCCCTGCTGAGCCGCGCCTACTTGAGGGAACAGCCGTGCTGTCAATGCATCACCCGCTCGACAGTTCAGCCCGCGCCGGGTCCTCCAACTCGCCGGTGCGCGAACGTCTGGCGCTGACGCCTTCGGGGGTGGGTCTGGGCTTGCTGGTGTTCGCGATCATCTGGCTGGTCGCCCTCGGATTCACCACCTCGTCGGCCCCGTCTGACAACATCGAACAACTCACCTGGGTGAGGTCGCTCGAGTGGGGCTACTACAAACATCCGCCGCTGCCGACGTGGTTGATCTGGCTGCCGGTCCAGGTGTTTGGCCTGTCGGTCTGGGTCAGCTACCTGATGGGTGCGGTGTTGACCCTGGGGGCGTTTGCCATCATGTGGCGCTTGCTGCGCACGCTGCGTGGTTCAGCCTTCGCCGACATCGCGCTGATGGCTGGCCTGTGCCTGACGTACTACAACAAGCGGCTTTTTTATTACAACCACAACGTGGTGCTGTTGCTGCTGTCGGTGGCCTGTGCTGCCTTGCTGTGGCAGGCGTACACAAGCCGGCGCCTGCGGTGGTGGATTGCGCTGGGCGTGGCGATCGGGCTGGGTGCATTGACCAAGTACCAGATCGCGGTGACGGTCGTGTCGGTGCTGGCGTTCGTGGCCCATCAGCGCGCATGGCGAGACCCGGCGCACCGTGTCGGACTGCTCGGCGCAGGCTTGACCGCATTGCTGCTTCTCGTTCCGCACATCGAGTGGCTGCGCGGACATGACTTCGGACCCATAGGCTACGCCGTCGAATCCTCGCTGGGCGTGGGGTTGGGCGCTCCCGCCCGCATCGAAAACACACTGCTGTGGCTGGTCGACCAGTTGCTGTCCCGTGGTGTGCCTGCCTTCGCCTTGCTGGGCGTGGCCGCCTGGCAGCTCAGACGCTCGGGATCGGCGCCGCGCGCCCTGTCGCTGACCCCGAGCACACCCGATCGCGACCCTGCGCGGGCCCTGATATTCGCCTGGGGCATCGTGCCGCTGTGCCTGATGCCGTTGATTGGCATCTTCCTGGGCGCAGAGCTCAAGGGGCACTGGGGCACTGCTTTCCTGATCTTTGCGGTGCCGGCCGCCATGGAGCTTGCGCCGCGTGGCTTTTGGGACCGGATCGATTGGCTCAAGCTGCTCCCCGCCTTCCTGGTGATCCAGGGCGCCTTGTTGTCCGAGGAGTTCGCCGTCTCGTCGGATGGCCGAGCCAGCTTCGGCTTTCATCACTTGAAGGCTCTGGATTCGGCGGCCTATGCGAAGGTCATCGCCGATCGCGCGCGCGCCGAATTGGGAGGTCGCATCCATGTGGTCAGCGGCCCCGAGAGACAGGCCGGCATCTTGGCCATCGAGCTGCCGGACAAGCCTCTGGTCCTGATCGATGGTCGACCCGACAGAAGTCCGTGGATCAGCGCGGGTCTGGTGGACCGATGCGGCGCGGTCGAGTTGGGTTCCACTGCGGTCGCGGGACTCACCAGGCGCGTCGAAGTGGGACCGCTGGCGCCGGCTGCACGCTATGCCGATGTTCACATTGATCCCGTGGGTGCCGAGCCGGTCGGGCCGATGCTTCCGGGGCTGTCATGGCGCGTTCGTCTGCCCAAGCCAGGCGCGCCGCCTTGCGAACTCACATGAGCCCCATTGCAACGGAGCGCATCACGGAAGCTGTAGCGCCATCAACGAAGCATCCTCTCGATCGTGCGGCCGCAATGCGGCCCCGCAGCTTGCCCGTGCGCGAACGTCTGGCGCTGACGCCTTCGGGGGTGGCTGTTTGCCTGCTGGTATTCGCGATCGTCTGGCTGGGCGTGCTCGGGTTCACCAGCTTGTCGGCCCCGTCTGACAACATCGAACAACTCACCTGGGTGAGGTCGCTCGAATGGGGCTACTTCAAGCATCCACCGCTGCCCACGTGGCTGCTCTGGCTGCCGGTCCAGATGTTTGGCCTGTCGGTCTGGGTCAGCTACCTGATGGGCGCGGTGATGACCCTGGGGGCGTTTGCCATCATGTGGCGGTTGCTGCGCACGCTGCGTGGCTCAGCCTTCGCCGACGTTGCGTTGCTGTCGGGCCTGTGCCTGACCTACTACAACAGGCGGCTTTTTTATTACAACCACAACGTGGTGCTGTTGCTGCTGTCGGTGGCCTGTGCGGCCTTGCTCTGGCAGGCGTACACCAGCCGTCGGCTGTGGTGGTGGATCGCGTTGGGCGTGGCGGTCGGGCTGGGTGCGTTGACAAAGTACCAGATCGCGGTGACGGTCGTGTCGGTGCTGGTGTTCATGGTCCATCAGCGCGCATGGCGAGACCCTGCGCACCGTGTGGGACTGCTCAGCACAGGCTTGACCGCGTTGGTGATCCTCGTGCCGCACGTCGAGTGGCTGCGTGGTCACGATTTCGGGCCCATCGGCTATGCCGTCGAATCCTCGCTGGGCGTTGGGCTGGGGGTTCCCGCACGAGTCCAAAACACGCTGCTGTGGCTGGTCGACCAACTGCTCGCGCACGGCACGCCTGCTTTCGCATTGCTGGGCGTGGCTGCCTGGCAGCTCAGGCGTTTGGGTTTTGTGGAGCGTGCATCCCCCACGACTGATCACGCGCCCTTTCGCGATCCCGCGCGGGCGTTGATATTCGCCTGGGGCATCGTGCCGCTTTGTCTGATGCCGTTCATCGGCATCTTCCTGGGCGCCGAGCTCAAGGGGCACTGGGGTACGGCCTTCCTCATCTTCGCGGTTCCGGCCGTCATGGAGCTCGCGCCGCGAGGCTTTTGGGATCGGGTCGATTTGCGCAGGCTGCTCTCCGTCTTCCTGGTGATTCAGGGCGCCTTGTTGACCCTGGAGTGCGTCATCTCTCGGGATGCGCCCGTGGCTTACAGCCGCCATGGACGCAAGTACTTTGATTCAGCGGCGTACGCGAACCTCATCGCTGATTCCGCGCGTGCGCAGCTCGGTGGCCCGATCCGGGTGGTCAGCGGACCCCTGCATCCCGCCAGCATCCTGGGCATCCAGTTGGCTGAGAAGCCACTTGTCTTCATTGACGCGCGCCGAGACAGGAGTCCGTGGATCAGCGCGGGCCTGGTGGATCGATGTGGGGCGGTGGAACTGGGCTACGCCGAGGCGATCGACCTGGCGAAGGCCGACTCGGGGCAGCATCAGCCCCGAACGGAGTTCGGAGCCGATGTGCGCATTGATCCTGCTGGCGCCCATCCCGTGGGCCCCATGTTCCCAGGTCTGTCGTGGCGCGTGCGCCTGCCCAAATCAGGCGCGTCGCCGTGCGAGCTCACATGAGCCAGTTGCATGTGGTCACGCCGGGCGTTGAAGACTCGCTGACCGATGCGGCCGGTGCTCCAGTTCTGGCTGGGCCCGCAGCGCGTCGCGCCAGCCCTGTCGCAGCCTTCGAACGGCCCGGTCGTGCGCCGACGGTGTCTTGCGTCGTGCCGTGCCGCAACGAGGCACAAAACCTCGCCAAGCTGCTGCCGTTGCTCAGCGTCACGTTGAGCGAATGCGCCCACGCCTGGGAGGTGATCCTGGTCGATGACGGCAGTACCGACGAGACCTCGGCGATGCTGCGCGGCTGGGCTCAGGTGCTCGGATTCCGCGTGATCCAGTTGTCGCGCAACTTCGGCAAGGAGGCCGCGCTGAGTGCGGGGCTGCAGGCCTGCGCCGGTGAGGTCGTCGTGATGATGGACGCCGACTTGCAGCATCCGCCGGCGATGATTCCCACGTTCATTCAACGCTGGCAGGAAGGCCACGACGTGGTCTATGCCAGTAGGACCGACCGATCCGACGAAAGCTGGCTCAAGCGGCGCGGCGCAGGGTGGTTCTACTCGCTGGTGAACACCTCCGACCGCTTCACGGTGCCAGCCGATGCAGGAGACTTCCGGCTCATGGACCGCAAGGTCGTCGCAGCGCTGCTGTCGCTGCCCGAACGCAACCGGCTCATGAAGGGGCTCTACGCCTGGATCGGATTCGACAGCGTGGGGGTTCCCTATCAGCCTGACTCGCGCGCCCATGGGCACAGCCATTTCAGCGCCTTGCGCTTGATCAGGTTGTCGCTGAACGGACTGACCGCCTTCACCACCTGGCCGCTGCGCATGGTCAGCGCGCTGGGCTTTGCGATGGCGCTGCTGTCGCTCGCTTACGGCGGGTTTCTGGTGGGCGACTACCTGCTGCACGGAAACTCGGTCAGCGGCTGGACCACGATCGTCGTCAGCATGATGCTTTTTTCCGGTGTCCAGTTGCTGTCGCTGGGCATCGTCGGCGAGTACATCGCCCGCATCTTTGGCGAGGTGAAGGGCAGGCCCCTGTTCGTGATCAAGCGCGACATGGGGCGCGGCTTGAACACTCCCAGCCCGGCGACGACCCCAGGTGACTGACGCCGCTGCGGCCCCTGTGCAGGGTGCGGCACGCATGATCTGCCTGTGCGTCGACGACTTCGGCATGCATTCGGGCGTCGACAGCGCGGCACTACGTCTGGCCGAGATGGGTCGGGTGCACGCGGTCAGCGTCCTCGTTGGGGGCAAGTCGTGGGTGGCGTCGAGCCCTTCGCTGCGGGGCATGCATGCGCTGGGCATCGACATCGGATTGCATCTCGATTTGACCGAGACCCCGCTGCTGGGCGGGCCGCACCGCACCTTGCGCGAAATGATCCTCGACAGTTATCTGCGGCGGCTCGATCGCCGCGTCATTCGCGCTGAAATCCGGGCGCAATTCGATGCGTTCGAGCAGGCCATGGGGCGCGGCCCTGCGTTCATCGATGGGCACCAGCATGTGCATCAACTGCCTGGGGTGCGCAGTGAGCTGCTGGCGGAGTTGCAAGCCCGTGACCGTGGCTCGATGCCGTGGATCCGGTCTGCGCGCCCGCCGCATGGGTGGTCTTCAGGCGTGGCTGGGTGGTTCAAGCCACGGGTGATTGCGTGGCTGGGCTCCGGGGGGCTGCAATCGGCCGCGCGCCGGCGGGGTTACCCCCAGAACCGGCATCTGTTGGGGGTTTATGACTTCCGGGGTGGTCGCAGCCGCTATCGAGAACTTCTCGACAAATGGTTCGGCAGCGCCAGCGATGGCGATTTGCTGATGTGCCACCCAAGTCAAACATTGCACGAAAGCGACCCGTTGGGCCGCGCGCGCCAGGCTGAGTTCGAAGTGCTCTCAGGCGCGGAATTCGACGCCGCGTTGCAGCGTGCCCGTTTGCAACTCGCGCCCATGAGCCGGATCCTCGAGCGACGTCACGGTGGCTGACGGCAGTCAATGTGACACCACGCGGGCAACGGGCCGGCGCGGATGGCCTGATGGGACGGCCCAAGAAAAAGGGCCCTGAGTTACCTCAGGGCCCTTTTGTCATTTCAGCCTCAGATCACTTGGCGGCAGATGCTGCAGGAGCAGCTTCCTTGGCCACATGCTTCTTGGCGGCGTGCTTCTTGTGCACTGGCTTCGATGCGGCCGGGGCCGGTGCGGTGGCTGCTGCAGGAGCGGCCATGGTGTCCGCAGGCTTGGCGGCGGCGGGTGCCTCGGCAAACGAGACAGCAGCGAAAGTGGTCAGGATGGCGGCAACAAGCAGGTTCTTATTCATGATCGGTATTCCATTTCAAAACAGTGCTCGTATTGGCTCCGAGCTTTGTGAGCGGTCCCAGTAATTGCCGGGCTTGCATTCACAACGCCAGCCGCGACGGTTCGGTTTACTTCAGGCTGAAACTTCTTTGCAATCTTCACAAACGAAGTGGCGCATCAAAGCCCCAGCCATGCCGCCACGCCGATGCCCAGCGCGACAGTTCCCACACCATAGACGCCCCACTGCAGCCAGGTCTTGCGTGTAAGCAATGCGATGGCCGACAAGGCGATCGCGACCTGAATCAGCATCGTGCCCTGCGCCCACCGATGGTGGTGGTGCATCGCCACTTCCGAGGCCTCGTCGGCCTCTTTTGAATGCGCCTCGAAGGCTTCGGCCTGCAACTTGATGTCGGTCTTTTCGAGCTGATAGCGCTTGCTTTGTTCGGCGAACTTGGCCGCTTGCTCTGCGTTGGTGGTCAGCGCCGAGCCCAACTCGGCGAGGTTTTGCTTCTGGCCCTTGGCCTGGTAGAAGCTCCACTGGTTGGCCGCTTCGGTCTTCCTGATCGCGGCCTCGTTCTTTCGCATCATGGCTTCGGCCTGGGTCGCGCCGGCCTGGTACGACATCATGGCTCCGAGCGTGGCCAGGATCGCCGTCAGGACCGCGATGCGCCCTGAGAACGAGTCGCCCGCACCATGCGTGGCCGCGTGCTCCAGCGCGTGGTCGTGCGGGCCGTGTACGTGAATTCCGCCTTCGGACATGTCTTCAAACTCCTTTGCTTTTCAAGTGGTCACCGTGTCACTGCTGGCCACGCTCTCCGGCGAAGGCCACGCGTGCATGGGCAAGTTCTACCGCCGCCACCGCGGCCTTGACTTGAGCGATGTCGGCCTGGGGTGACGCACGCACCTCGACCAGCACGCCCTGCGCGGCGCTTTTGCGCGCTGCGAGCGCATTGTTCAGTTGCTCGTGTGACACCGGCGCGCCGTCCAGCGTGAGCGCCCCCGCCGCCGAGATCTGCAACACGCTGTGAGCCGTGGCATCGGGCACATGGCAAGCGCTCAGGAACAGGCCGGCGCAAGCCAGCAAGAGGGTGGTCAGTCGGGGGCAGGAGCGCATGTGGCTTTCGGTCGATGAGGTGTGCGGCATGCTAGCTGCGGCATGCCCCGCGCCGTGTCTCGGCGCACCACCTACATGCGGTCAAGACGCGCCAGATCAAGCCACGGCCAATCAGGCCAGTGCTGGGCCGCACCGTGCGGCGCATTGGCGCCCAGCGGCTATAACCAGCCTGTTGCTGCTGCCCCACGCCCTGACACCCCTCCATGGCCGCTTTCCCCGACTTCATTGCCAGCCTGGATGCCGATCCCCTGCGGCGTGGCAAGCAGTTCGAGGTCTTCGTCAAATGGTTCTTGCAGCACGATCCCGGGTGGGCCACGCAGGTCGATCAGGTCTGGCTGTGGCACGAATACCCCGGCCGCTGGGGTGTGGATTGCGGCATTGATCTGGTCTTTCGGCACAAGAGCGGCGAGACGTGGGCCGTGCAGGCCAAGTGCTACGCCGCGCACCATGACATCACCAAGCACGACGTCGACAAGTTCCTCAGCGAGTCCAACCGCGCCGGCATAGCCAAGCGGCTGCTGATCGCCACCACCGACCGCATGGGCGCCAATGCCCGGCAGGTCTGCGACGCGCAAGACAAGCCCGTGGTGCGCTACCTGCTGGCCCACTTCGAGGGCGCCAACGTCGACTACCCGGCGTCCATGGCCGAGCTGCCGGTGGCTGCGCGCAAGGCCAAGCCGCAGCCGCGCGAGCATCAGGCCGAAGCCATCGCCGCTGTGGCCGCCGCCTTTGGCACCGCAGACCGCGGCCAGCTCATCATGGCCTGCGGCACCGGCAAGACCTTCACCACGCTGTGGATCAAGGAGCGGCTCGCATCGGCTTCCACGCTGGTGCTGCTGCCGTCGCTCGGCCTGCTCGCGCAAACGCTGCACGAGTGGACGCTCGCGGCCAACGAGCCGTTCGAGGTGCTGTGCGTGTGCTCCGACGACACCGTGGCCAAGCGCGGCGGCGACGAGGCCGTGCACTCGGTGGCCGACGTGGCGTTTCCGGTCACCTCGGCCACCGGCGACATCCGCGAGTTCTTGCTGCGCCCCGGGCCCAAGGTGGTGTTCTCGACGTACCAGTCGTCGCCGCTGATCGCGCAGGTGCAGCTTGATGCCGCGGTGCCGCCGTTTGATCTGGCCATTGCCGACGAAGCCCACCGCTGCGCCGGCAAGGCCGGCAGCGATTTTTCTGCGGTGCTCGATGCCCGGCGCATCCGCGCCGCCAAGCGCTTGTTTGCCACGGCCACGCCGCGCACCTACTCCACCAGCGTCAAGAAGGCCGCCGGCGAGCGCGGCACCGACATGGTCGGCATGGACGACCCCGCCGTGTTCGGCCACGTGGCCTATGCGCTGCCGTTTGGCGAGGCCATCCG
>NCFZ01000244.1 GCA_002281415.1 Burkholderiales bacterium 28-67-8
ACGTGATCGACACGCATCAGGCGCTGTCCGAAGCGTTGCCCGGCGTGGGCGTGGCGCTGCTGCACGGGCGCATGAAGCCCGCCGACAAGGCCGCCGCGATGGCGAAGTTCACCTCGGGCGAGACCTCGGTGCTGGTCAGCACCACGGTGATCGAGGTGGGCGTGGACGTGCCCAACGCCAGCCTGATGGTGATCGAGCATGCCGAGCGCTTTGGTCTGAGCCAGCTGCACCAGCTGCGCGGGCGTGTCGGGCGCGGCGCGGTGGCCAGCGTGTGCGTGCTGCTGTACGCCTCGCCGCTGTCGGACACCGGCAAGGCGCGCTTGAAGGCGATGGCCGAAACCACCGACGGCTTCGAGATCGCCCGGCGCGACCTCGAGATCCGCGGGCCGGGTGAATTTCTGGGTGCGCGGCAGTCGGGCGCGGCGCTGCTGCGCTTTGCCGATCTCAACGATGATCTGCGCTTGCTGCACGCCGCGCGTGCGGCGGCCACGGTGATGCTCGAGCGCTATCCGCAGGCCGCCGAGCGCCACGTGCTGCGCTGGCTGGGCGCGCGGGCCGACTACCTCAAGGCCTGAGGGCAAACCCCAGCCGCCAGGCGCTCGCGAAGGCCTGCGCTTTCGCTACATTGCGCTCGCATCAACGTCCCGATCGACCCTGCCCTGGAGCCCCGAACACCATGACACTGACCGAGCTCAGATACCTTGTGGCGGTGGCGCGCGAGCGGCATTTCGGCCGCGCCGCCGAAGCGTGCTTCGTGTCGCAGCCCACGCTCAGCGTGGCCATCAAGAAGCTCGAGGAAGAGCTCGACGTGAAGCTGTTCGAGCGCGGCTCGAACGAGGTCACGGTGACGCCACTGGGTCTGGAAATCGTGCACCAGGCGCATCTGGTGCTCGAGCAGGCCGCCGGCATCAAGGAGATCGCACGCCACGGCAAGAACCCGCTGTCGGGCCCGCTGCGCCTGGGCGTGATCTACACCATCGCCCCGTACCTGCTGCCCGACCTGGTGCGCCAGTCGATCGACCGTGTGCCGCAGATGCCGCTCATCCTGCAGGAGAACTTCACCGTCAAGCTGCTCGAGATGCTGCGCGCCAGCGAGATCGACGCGGCCGT
>NCFZ01000095.1:0-497 GCA_002281415.1 Burkholderiales bacterium 28-67-8
GCGGCGCTGCCCATGTCCTTGGCCCGGCCCAGCAATGGGTGCAGGTTAGGTGAAACCGCGTCGGCCACCGTTTCGATTGCCGAGTTGATGAGCTCGACCAGCCAGACCTGCAGGACACTTGCCACCAAGAGCAGGCCCTGCCAGCGGTCTGGTGCCCACAGGATGGCGATCAAGATCAGAACCCCGCCCAACCCGACTTCCTGCCGAAATGCCGCCTCGAAGCGCCAAGCCGCTGCGACGCCACGGCTGGAGTAACCAAACGCGCGCCAGATGCGGCCAGGACCTCCGATGCTCTTCAGTTCTGAGGCCGCACCTGCGCTCGGCACAGCCTCGAGCTCGGGCACTGCTGACTTCACTTTTTGCGAGGGCATTCAAGTCCTTCAGACATTCCCGTACTGCGCCGCAACCTGCGTCGCGCAACATTCACCTTCGCCGATGCAGCGTCTCGCAGGACAGATGCCTGGGATCAGCTCCGGCCCAACCGTTCGAATGCGAGC
>NCFZ01000095.1:504-9552 GCA_002281415.1 Burkholderiales bacterium 28-67-8
GCAGACCGCTAACCAAAGCAGTCCTGAAATTGAGCCCGCCACGACATCGCTCGCCCAATGGACCTGAAGGACCACCCTGCTGACTGCAACGGTGAACGCAACGGCGACTGCAAACAGCACCACCGGCAAATGCCAGCGACTGGGCATGGTGCGCACCATGATGTAGGCCAGCGCGCCGTAGGCCACGACTGCACCACTGGTGTGCCCGCTCGGAAAACTCCAACCCATTGCGAAGGACGGCACAGTGAGCTGATGAAGGACTTCAGCGTTCGGCCGCGCCCGTTCATACACGTTCTTCAACACCGTGTTGATGCTGCCGTTGCCGACAAGGGCGACGACCCAAAACGCTGCCAGTCCCCGCTGCCGAAGCACCACCAACGCCACGGCGACTAAAAGCCCCAAGGCCGTCAGCGTTGCGGGGTCGCCAAGATGCGTTGCGACACCGAACAGCTGAGTGGTCATCGGGGAGACACTTTCGCCCAACGCTTGTGCTAGCAACGCATCGAAACCTGCCATGGCTTCCTGAGCGCGAGAAGCCTCTGCCATCTCAAGGAAGATCAGCGCCGCAGCGCCAGCAACCGCGAGCGCAGCAACCCAGTGCGCCACCAAAGCTGGCTGTTGCGCACGCGAAGCTTTTGAGATCGCAAGACAGCGCTTGCGCAGTAGCCAGGCCGCTGACACAAACGTCAGCAGTAGCGCCATGCCAGACAGAAACGATGGCACTGCATGGGTTCCAATCAGGTCAGCCAGGCGCAGATCGAAAGTCATTGGCGGTCTTGAGGTGCGCTCATGGGCTTGCTGATGTCCGCCGCTTGAACGTCAGAACGCGCCGGAGACAGGCCGCCATGGCCGCGGCGACGATGATCTTCGACACCGGATCAAGCCAGTTGACAACTTGCTCATAACGGCTCTTCAGAAGGTAGCCGATACCCGCCAGCAAGCTGGTCCAAATCAGCGACCCCACTGCCGACCACAACAAGAACACCTGGATCGGCATTCGCGCGATTCCGGCGGGCGTCGAAATGACGCTGCGAAGCGCCGGTACCAGTCGGCCCAGCGCTACCGCAAGCGCCCCTCGCCGCTCGAACCATGCCTGTGCCGATGCCAGATCGCTCTGCGACACGGCCAACCATCGGCCATGGCGACCGGCCCATCGGTGCATGCGTTCTATTCCGACCGCCCGCCCGGCGAAGTACCACGGTATGGTTCCGGCCAGCGAACCGAAAGTACCGCAAAGCACCACCCAGAATGGATCCAGCTTGCCCCGAGCGCCAACGAACCCGGCAAACGGCATGATCAATTCCGACGGCAGAGGCGGAAAGATGTTCTCCAGAAACATCAAGGCCGCAACGGCGGGGTAACCGTATTGCTGGATGAGATCGATGATCCATTCAGCCACCGACTACCCAGCAACCGTCGGTGCGGACAGATCGGCTGCTGAGCGCTGAATGCCTATGCAGCACCGCGGGTTCCGTTGTCGCCGGTCAGCCGATGCTGAGCCCGCGTCATGTAGGCAATCAAGCCCAGGATCACTGCCAGAAACATCGCGCTGGTACCCACCGTACCAAGGCCAAGGCCACCATTGCCAGTTGGCTGTGACAGCAGGTCGCCAAACGACGCGCCGAACGGCCGCGTCAGGATGTAGGCCAGCCAGAAGGCAAGGATGGCGTTGAACTTGAATACGTAGAAGCAGAAGGTCACGACGGCGATGCCCGCGCCGAAGATGAGCGCGGAGTTGAAGTACCCGAGCTTCAGACTTTCGGCCACCAAGTCACCCGCCGCCGTGCCCAGCGCGAAGGTGAACAGGATCGCGGCCCAGTAGAACCACTCGCGCCGGGTCGTGACGATGGTGTGGATCGACAGCGTCTTCTCGCTGACGTACCAAAGTCCGAACGTCACCGCCAGCGCCGCGGCGAAGGTGGCCGTCGTTACCTGCAGCGGTACGCCGACGTTGTCGGTCAGGTTGTCAGTGATCAAGGTGCCCACGACGCTGATCAGAACCACTGAGACCCAGTAGACCCACGGCACGTAGCGATCCTTGCGAAACTGGCCGACCAGCGCTGCGAGCAGCAGTGCCCCCATCAGGATGGACGTGTTCGTCAGGCCGAGATTGAGGTTGGTGTTCAGGAAGTCGGCCGCGGTTTCACCGACGGTGGTGGCCATGATCTTGATCGCCCAGAAGAACAGCGTGACCTGCGGCACTTTGTTGAGCATGTGCCGAAGGGGGTCTTGAGCTGAGGTATCCATGAGGTGCTTTCGGGTCGATTGGGCAGACGCACCGACGATAGGTCTCATGCACTTAGGCGGCACTTAAGACGGGGCACCGTTGAGGGTTCAGTGGCGCTGTCTTGCCGCGCGCTGCGGAACGAGAAGGACGCAGACAAGGATGAAGCCGAACAACACCGCAGACGCCGTGTATCTGCTCCAGGCGAGTCCGCCGGCGCTGACAGGCTTGTCGAGATAGTCGCCGACGACGGCACCGAGCGGTCGCGTCAGGATGAACGCAGCCCAGAACAACAGGGTGCGTGAGAGGCTGGTCCAGAAATAGGCGGCCACCACCAGCGCGAGGATGCCGCTGAAGACCATGGCGCCACCGCTGTAGCCCAGACCGGCCGTGTCGGCAGTCCAGTCGCCCAGTGCCGTGCCCAGTGTTTGCGAGAGCATGATGGTGACCCAGTAGAAGCCTTCTGCCCTGGGTGAGGCCACGGTCTCGACGGCGACGGAACCCAGCGTGCGATGCCATGCGAACAGAGACAACATCAACAGCGTGAACAGCAGCGCCGAGCCACCCGAGTAGCCGATACCCATTGAACGGTCCGCAAAGTCCGCCAGCGTGGTGCCCACCGTGGTGGTTGCGATGATCGTTGCCCAGTACAGCAAGGGATGGAAGCGGGTGGCGCGGATCTGAGCCACCACAGCGACCAGGAACACAGCGGCAAAGATCGCTGTGCCGGCCAGGTAGCCCAGGTTCATCGACATTGACACCGCGTCACCCGCGGTTTCGCCCAGTGTGGTGGCCGCGATCTTCACCACCCAGAACATCAGGGTGATCTCGGGCACCTTGCTGAGCTGTGCAGCTGTTGAATCGTTCATGAAGCCGTCACTCTGAAGTCGAATTATTTGGAACGCCTGCTGCGCGCCAATCATGGGCGCAGTGAAAGGACAATGCCGTCACAGCCCAGCACACCCAGGCGGTCCACAATGAATGGCTGAGGTAGTGCGCGCCGCGCATCATCTGCACCCATCCCAGCGCCAGGCCCGCAGCCACGGTGACGATCAGCCACAGCCTGGCCGCACGGGGCCTGCGCTCGCGCAGCGCGAACCACCCGGCCAGGAAAGCAAACGCGGTGGACGCATGGCCCGACGGAAAGCAACCGCCTGGGCCGCCATCTCGCTGGCCAAGAACCCAATGCGGCACGTACTTCGCCGCAGCACCGCCGAACTCCACCAGCGACCAGGGGCAACTGGTCCAGCTGGTTCGCTTGAGCAGTGGGATCAGCGATACGCACAGCAGCATCGTGGCCAGCCACCAGATGCGTTCACGCCTGGAGAGGTCACGAATGAAAGGCAGCGGCCACCACAGGCCCAGCACCAGAACCCCGAACACACCCCAGGCCAGCCCGCGCGCGCCGCCGTGAAGCACGCCGCCCGTCAGCCAGTGATCGCGCCATGCGAAGCCTTCAACGCTGCCGTACAAGCGTGTTAGTGGCAGATCCAGTCCACTGATGTCCCATGCCAGCAGCAATAAGAGTGCGGCGGCGACCCACAGCCCGTCCCGCCATGCCGTGTGCCGAGAGTCTGGCCCCACCCGCGTCAACTCCGCTACGGCAGCCATCAGCGCCGACACGCCGCAGAGATGTCGAGCTTGCGCTCGTAAACGCTGGTCTCCACCTGAAGCAAGCCAAGCACGGAGTGAAACAAATGATCGTGCGCCCAGGGCCGTGCAGTCTGTCCGGCAAGGCAGTTGCGGTCCAGACCGAAGCTGCTGGTGAATCCGTCCGACAGCCACCACACCATGGGCACTTTGGTCTGTTCTTCAGGCGCGATGGCGTAAGGCACCCCGTGCAGATACAGGCCGTTCTCGCCGAGGGACTCTCCATGGTCTGACACGTAGAGCAGCGCGGGGTCGAAGCGCGCCTGGCGCTCCTTCAGCAATGCGATCGTCCGGGCCAGGATGTGGTCGGTGTAGAGCAAGGCGTTGTCGTAGGCGTTGACGATCTCTTCACGGCTGCACCGGCGCAGCTCGCCGGTGTCGCAGGTGGGCGTGAAGCGACGAAACCTGTCGGGGTAGCGCTTGGAGTACGTCGGCCCGTGGTTGCCCAGCATGTGCAACACGACGACCAGGTCGCCTTGCGCGTCACGCGCCACGGTGTCCAGGCCTTGCAGCAAGGCGTCGTCCAGGCAGCGTCCCTCGGCGCAAAGTTCGGGCAGTTGCGCCGGATCGATCTGCTGCTGCGGCAAGCCCTCGCACACACCCTTGCAGCCAGACTGGTTGTCGCGCCACAGCACCTGGAAGCCGGCACGATTGAGCACATGCAACAGCGACTCGCTGCCGCGTATGCGGTCTTCGTCGTAGTCGCGCCGGCCGATGGCCGAGAACATGCACGGCAGCGAGGTCTCGGTGTTGGTGCCGCAGGCCGTCACGTCAGAGAAGTTCAAAACGTCCAGCGCCGCCAGCTCGGGCGTGGTCTGGCGGGCGTAGCCGTTCAAGCCCCAGTTGGCGGCACGTGCGGTCTCCCCCACCGCAATAACGAACAAGGCTGGTCGCGTTCGTGTCGCCCACGATGGCGCCCGTCGTGTGTCCGCGCCGACCACTTCCCGGGCTTTAGCGGCATGGCGGGTGTCAGACACCAGCACGCGCGCACTGGAATACAGATAGTTCGCAGGCGTGACGAGATAGCGCAGCTCCTTCTGATTGCGCATCAGGGCCGAGAAGTCCTGGAACACCAGCAGCACCGAACCGATCAGCAGGCCGGTCGCACCGATCAGCGTGACGACCCGGACAGCGAGTGCACGCAACAGGGGCCGCTTGGCGACGCGCAGGCGCCACAGCACAAGCAGCGGCAACACGGCGTAGAACAACAGATGGGGCACCATGCCCAGACCGAACAGCTCGCTGGCCTCAGCCACATCGGTGCGCAACACGTTGCGCAGCATGCTGGGGTCCAGGTAGACCCCGAAGCGCTGCATGTAATAGGTCGCAAACGCCGTGGCGACGATCAGCACGCTGAGGACCGGCCGGGCGAACCAGCGGTGCAACACCAGCGACCGCAGCAGCAGATGCAAGGCCGTCAGCATCACCAGCATGGCTGCGCTGAAGACCCAGGTGGCGGGATCTATCCAGGATCGGCCGGCCAGCACACCGGTCAGGAATGCCGAATTGCAGGCGAAGCCGAAGAACAGGCTGGAGGCCACAGCGAGCACGTCGGTGCTGACGGTCGGGCGGAGTCGCCACCACGAGCCGCTGCGGGTTCCTAGTTCGAGCGCCAAACTTATCTGGCGCCGGCGTCCAACAATGCGGATGCTTGGTCAGGACAATCGGATGAATGCATTCGACTGGATGGTCAGCATGGCGACTTAACTCCGACTTAACGGCGACCCCTACCTCGACGAGGCCGCCGCCCGCTCAAGCCTTTCGAGCGCTGTCGCAGAGCCTCAGGTCAGCTGCGCGAAACCGACACTCACCTTCAAGCCACCGAGGCGCTCGGAGTGACCCAGCGTCAGCGTGGCACCATGCAGCTCCACGATCGACTTGACGATGGCCAGGCCCAAGCCACTGCCCACCACAGTCCCAGGTGCGTCCGAGCCCGCAATCCGGTAGAACCGGTCCAGAACCCGCTCACGGTCATTCTCGGCAATGCCCGGGCCGCTGTCCTCCACCACCAACATCAGCTTGGCACCCGCCAGGCGGACTTCCGCATCGACCGTTCCCCCTGCAGGGCTGTACTTGACCGCGTTGTCAAGCACGTTGCGAATGAGAATGCGCAGAGCCTCGGCATGGCCATGGATGAGTACTTCGTCCGCATGCACCAGGCCGAGGTCGATGCCACGCGCCTGCGCCAGTGGCGCGAGGTCTGCCACCCCCAAACGCACCAAGTCCGCCAGCAGGACGGGCCCGGCCCGCAACGCACCGGCCGTGCTTGGCTGGTGCCGGGCCAGCACCAGTAGCTGTTCAACGAGGCGGGTCGCACGGTCGATCCCGGCGGTCAGGCGGCCCACGGCCACGTCCCGGGCCGCGGCGTCAGCGGCTCGCTGCAATCCCAGGGCCTGCAGCTTCAGCGCCGCCAGTGGTGAACGCAGTTCATGCGCGGCATCGGCCACGAAACTCTGTTGCGCCTCGAAGGCCTGGCGCACACGCCCGAACAACAGGTTGAGTTCATGCACCAACGGCGCAATCTCGTCCGGCAGGCCACTTTCGTTGACCTCGTTCAGGTCGTCGGCCTGACGCCGGGCCAACTGATTCCGCACCCGGGCCACCGGCGCCAGGGAGGTGCCGACCAACCACCACACCAGCAGCATCAGCAACGGCGCCATCACCGCGATGGGCAGCACCGTGCGCAATGCCAGCGTGCCCGCCATCGCCTGGCGCGTTGCCATGTCTTGCGCCACCTGGATGATTTGTGACCGGGACTGCAACGAGAACACTCGCCACGTCGTTCCCTGGAACTTGACGTCTGAGAATCCTGGCAGTGCGCGATCTGGCAATGCCGAGCGAACGGACTGGAACACCCGCACGCCGTCGGCTGTCCAGACCTGCACCACGAAGTCGTGATCTTCCTCGTCATCCTCATCGTGGGTCGCAGACGGAGGGTCCGCGACCGGCAAGCCGGCACGCAGCGACTGCGCCATCTGCTGCATGTGGTAATCGAAGATCTCATCGGCCTCGGCGCGCGCGGTGCGGTAAGCGATGAAGGCCTGGAACAGCGCGGTCAGCGTGACAGCCACGAGCAGGAACCAAAGCAGTCGGGCCCGCAGCGAATGGGGTGTTCGCAGGCGGGGTGCGCGCAGGCGCATTGGCTTCATTCTTTCGGCACCATGTAGCCCACACCACGCACATTACGAATCAAGTCCGCGCCCAGCTTCTTGCGCAAACCGTGGATGTACACCTCGACCGCGTTGCTGCTGATCTCGTCCTTCCAGCCGTAGAGCTTTTCCTCGAGTTGCGTGCGCGAAAGCAGCAAGCCCGGACGCGCCAGCAAGGGCTCAAGAACAGCCCATTCGCGCGCCGATAGCACGACCGGCTGGCCAGCGACCAGGACCTCGCGCGTCACCGGGTTGATGCTCACGCCCCGGTGTTCATAGACAGTCTCGGCACGCCCCGCTGCCCGCCGCGTCAGCGCCCGAATGCGCGCGAGCAGTTCGTCCAGGTCATAAGGCTTGAGCACGTAGTCATCGGCGCCGGCGTCGAGGCCTTCGATGCGCTGCTGGACCGAATCACGTGCGGTGGCGATCAGCACCGGAATGCGTTCCTTGCGCGCGCGCAACGAACGCAGCACCTCCAGGCCGTCGCGCCGAGGCAGACCCAGGTCAAGCAGCATCAGATCGTAGGTCTGCGTGCGCAGCGCGGTGTCGGCCATTTCACCGTCCTTGACCCAATCGACCGCATAGCTCTCGGCGCTGAGCAGGTCTAGCACCGACTCGCCGATCATCAGATCGTCTTCAACCAGCAGAAGGCGCATGTCTTCTCCGTCACGGCCTGGGTGGGCGGGTAGGGCGTGGATTGGTTTCCAGGACCCCTGACGGCATTACGCCAGACCGGCGAACCGAGCGCCTACCCCTGCGGTCGCGTTCGGGGTGCGGGCGCCTGGACATCGAGGACGTGCTCCGCCTGGAATCTACCGTTCCTCGCCGGTAACAAGCGCCGCGTCGTCCGTCGCCGCGCCATGTGGCCACATGCGACAAAAGATCGTGTCCTTGTCGATGAAGAGATGCTTGAGCGCCGCCAGCGTATCCGCCGTCTCGCCGGACTGGCTGACAAAAATCGCGATCTCGCGACCGCTGAGCGCCAGATCCCGATATCGAAATTCGCTGGCAATCTCGATTTCAACCGGCAGACTGGCGAATCGCTCGATCCAGTATTTCGCAATATGGCAGGCGTAATGCGCAGTGCCGCAAGCCACCAGCACCACCCGGTCCGCTGTCGTAAAGTCGACCCCGGCAAGCAAGGGCTTCAAACAGCCATTCTGATGATTAACCAGTCCTCGCAGCGCGCGGGCGATACTTTCGGGTTGTTCAAAAATTTCCTTGGCCATGAAATGCCGGTACGGACCCTTGTCCACTGCCCAGCTTTCGGCCACGATTTCCTGCACCGGGCGCACGACCTCTGCGCCAGCCCGGTCCAGGATCACCGTGCGCCGATGGGTCAGCACCGCCATGTCGCCATCATCAAGGTAGCTCACATGTTGGCTGAATGCGGCCAGCGCGAGGGCATCCGAGCCCACAAACATTTCGCTGTCACCTGCCGCGTCAGTTTCGCCATACCCGATCGCCAGCGGCGATCCCTGGCGCGCGGCAATCATCAAGTCATCCTCGCCATCAAAGATGAAGACCAGCGCATAGGCCCCCATGATCCGCCCAAGCGTGGCCGCTACTGCGGCAACCGGCTCAAGCCCCCCGGCCATCATTCGCGCGCAAATCTGCGCCACGACCTCGGTATCGGTCTGCGAGGAAAATACTGCGCCGCCTGTTGTCAGTTCCGCCCGCAGGTCCGCGTAGTTTTCGATGATACCATTGTGGACCACCGTCACCGGACCGGCGTGGTGGGGGTGCGCGTTGGCTTCGGTTGCGGCCCCGTGGGTCGCCCAACGGGTGTGGCCGATCCCGATAAGTCCCGAGAGCGGATTCGCAGCCAAGGTCACGCGCAGCGAGTCGAGCTTGCCCACAGCACGACGCATGGCAACGCCATCTGGCTGCAGCACGGCGACACCGGCGCTGTCATAGCCGCGATACTCCAATCTCGCCAGCCCGGCGACGAGTCGCTCGGTGACGTTGGCACTCCCCAGGATACCTACTATTCCACACATGATTGTCATCCCTGTTCGGTCTTTG
>NCFZ01000096.1 GCA_002281415.1 Burkholderiales bacterium 28-67-8
ACCTGGCTGGTGCTGGGCATCGGCATCTTGCTGGTGGCCTTCCCGAAGGCGCACGGCGTGGTGCTCTCGCAGCTGTACCTGCCGGTCACGCTGATGCTGGTGGGCCTCACGCTGCGCGGCGTGGCGTTCGACTTCCGGGTCAAGGCCAAGGCCAGCGACAAGCCGCTGTGGGACCGGCTGTTCTTTGCCGGCTCGATGCTCGCCTCACTGTCGCAGGGCTGGATGCTCGGGCGCTACATCAGCGGCTTTGGCGAAGGCTGGAACTACCCCGTGTTTGCCGCGGCCATCGCGCTGGCGCTGCCGGCGGCTTATGCGCTGCTGGGCGCGGCCTGGCTGATCATGAAGACCGAAGGCGAACTGCAGACCAAGGCCATCGCCTGGGCCAAGCTGGCGTGGTGGCCGGTGGTGGTGGGCATGGTGCTGATCTCGCTGGCCACGCCGTGGGTCAGCGCCACCGTGCGCGAGCGCTGGTTCACGCTGCCTGCGTTCATCGCGCTGATGGTCATTCCGCTGGCCACCGGCATCGCGCTGCTGGCCGCCCGGCTGCTGCTCGACAAGGCCATCGTGCGCACCACCTTGTGCTGGGTGCCTTTCGTGGCGCTGATCGCGGTGTTCGTGCTCGGCTTCATCGGGCTGGCGTACAGCATCTACCCGTTCGTGGTCATCGACCGCCTGACCATCTGGCAAGCCGCCAGCAGCCCGGCAGCGCTCAAGGTCATCCTGATCGGCGTGTGCATCTCGGTGCCCGCCATCGCCGCCTACACGGTGTTCTCGTACCGCGTGTTCTGGGGCAAGGCGAAAGAGCTGCGGTACGCGTGAGGCGCGGCCCGTCGGCCGTTCGGTGACCGCGGCCAGCCGCCCCCTCTCACTACAATCCCGCGCCCTCACCCCATCTCCGGTTCCGACGGAGCCACTGCCATGCGCATTTGCGTCTCCGTCAGTTCGAAACTGCTCATCATGCTGATCGCCAGCGGCGTGTCCGCCGCGCTGACGGTGGGGGTCCTGGGCTACTACAAGGCGCAAGACGCCCTCAAGACCGCGATCGACGACCAGCTCGTCGCCATCCGCGAGAGCAAGAAGGCCGACATCGTTCGTTATTTCGAGGGCCAGGAGCGCATGTTCCAGGTCTTCGCGTCCCAGCGGCAATTGCAGGACGCCGCCGAGGCGCTGGCCAAGGGCTTCGCGGCGGAAGGCAAGGAGCCTGCGGTGTCCACCGTCTCGTCGCTGCAGGACTTCTACCGCAAGGAATTCCTGCCCAGGTTCATCAAGGGCGACAAGACGCCGACGCTCGGCGACTACTGGCCGCGCGGTTCTGCGGCCGTTCGCCTGCAGCAGGCCTACATCGCCGGCAACCCGAACCCGGCGGGTCAGCGCATGGAGCTCGGGCTCAACGGCGAAAAGCTGCCCGAGGTCGGGAGCTACAGCGACGCGCACAACCGGTTCCATCCAGACCTGGTCAAGGCCATGCGGTCCATGCGCCTGTACGACGTCTTCGTGATCGATGCCCGGCACGGCGATGTCATCTACACGGCCCAGAAAGAGGCGGACTTCGCCACCAACCTGGACACCGGGCCGTACCGCAATTCCAACCTCGCCAAGGCCTTCCACCTGGCCCGTGACAACCAGCTCGGGCCGCAGGGTGTGGCGGTCGTGGACTTCGAACACTACGAGGCCTCGTTCGGTGACCCGTCGGCGTTCATCGCGGCGCCGATCGTGGTCGACGGCGAGATCAAGGCGGTGGTCGCCGGTCAGCTGTCGATCGATGACCTGAACGCCACGCTAACGTCGTCGGGCCATTGGGAATCGGAAGGCCTGGGCAAGACCGGCGAGGTCTACCTGGTCGGCAGCGACGGCCTCGGCCGCTCGGACAGCCGCTTCCTGATCGAGGACAAGAAGGGTTACCTCGAGACGCTCGGCAAGCTCGACGTGCCCAAGACGGTCATTGCCGCCATCGAGGCGAGCAACCACTCGATCCTGAGCCAGAAGTTCTCCACGCTGGCCGTGCAGCGGGCCCTCAACGGCGAGACCGGGCACGACGAGATCAATGACTACCGCGGCGAACCGGTGCTTTCGGCCTATGCGCCGATCGACGTGGCGGGCATGCGCTGGAGCATCGTCGCGGAAAAGGACGTCGCCGAGGCCTTCGCCCCGCTCTACGCCCTGCGCAACAGCATCTTCGTGGCCACGGGTGTGATGGCCATCCTGATCACCTTCTTCTCGATGCTGTCGTCACGCTACTTCCTCGGGCCGATCGCGCGGCTGCAGGCTGGCGTTGCGCGGCTGCGAGCGGGCGAGACGCGGTTCTCGATCCCGATCGCCGGCACGGACGAATTCGAGGAACTGGTGGTCGCCTTCAACGACATGCTGTCGGAGCTGGACCAGCGCAATCAGGTCATCGCGACCAAGACACTGGAGTACCAGAAGCTCTTGCGCAACATCCTTCCGGACGCCGTGGCCGAGCGCGTCAGCGGCGGCGACACGCTGGTGGCCGACACCTTCCCGAACGTCACCATCATCTACGCCGCCATCTTCGGCTTCGGCAGCATCATGGGCCAGTCGAGTGCGAGCACCTCCATCGGGCTGCTGAACGAACTGGTGGACGGCTTCGACGAGGCCGCAGAACGCCACGGCGTCGAGAAGATCAAGACGCTGGGCGACGCCTACATGGCCGCCTGCGGCCTGTCCACGCCGCGCCTGGATCACCGCGTGCGCGCCATCGCGTTTGCGGAAGAGATCAGCGCGACCCTCAAGCGCTTCAACGAAGCCAAAGGGACGCAGTTGCGCTTGCAGGTCGGCCTGGCCACGGGCGAAGTGGACGCGGGCATCGTCGGGCGCCGCCGCTTTGTCTACGAGATCCTGGGCGAATGCGTGGTCGAGGCGCGCCAGCTGGCGCTGGCCGAGGGACACAGCGGCATCAGCATCAGCCCCTCGACCGCCGCGGCGACCTGAGCCACGGCCATGGACCACACCGCGATCCAATCCCTGGCCTGGACGGCGCTGGTCGCCATCGGCTACCCCGTGCTCGTCGTGGCGCTGCTGGAGCTGCAGCGCATGCTCAAGCCGAGCTTCGCTCAGGCGGCCTCGATCTGCACGCTGGTGCAGCTGACGATCCTGCCGCTGGCTGCCGGCTACATCCTGCTGGTGCCGGTGGCCGGCTTCTCGCCCGACGATGACCTGCCCAAGCTGCTGCTCAGCACGCTGGTGGTGGCCACGATCAACATCTTGCTGACGGGCATCAAGGTCGCGATGGGATCCGGCCTGGTGGAGGCCGAATGGGCCCGCCGCATCCCCACGCTGGTGCTTGACATCATCCGGCTGGTCATCGTGCTGGTGGCCACGGCCTTCGTGGCTTCGAGCATCTGGCACATCGATCTGGGCGCGGTGCTGACCGCCCTGGGCGTCGGCTCGGTCGTGCTGGGCCTCGCGCTGCAAGACACGCTGTCCGGCTTGTTCGCCGGCGTGTCGCTGATGTCCGGCCGCCATTTCAAGGAAGGCGACTGGATCGAGAGCGGCGAGATCTCAGGCCGCATCGTGAAGATGGACTGGCGCTCGGTCACCGTGCTGACGCTGGATGACGAGCGTCTGGTGGTCATCCCCAACTCGACGCTGGCCAAGGAAGCCTTCACGATCCTGGGCACCAGCGTGCTGCCCTACGGCCAGAAGCTCAAGATCAGCTTTGCCTACAGCACGCCCCCGGCCCGTGCGATCGAAGCCCTGGGCAAGGGCCTCGATGCAGTCCCGCACATCCTGCCCAGCGGCAGGGACATCGATATCGTGGCCTACACCGACACCGGCATCGACTACGAAGTGACCTTCCATTGCGCCACGCGCGAAGCCGGCGATGACGCGCTGACGGACTACTTCCGCAAGATCTGGTACCGGGCCCAGCGTGAAAACCTGCAATTCGCTGGCGAGGCCAACCGAATGTTCCGCAGCAGGCCCCATCCGCGGCCGTCCCGGCCGAAACTGGCCGCAGCGCTCGAGGCCTCCGGCGTCTTCCCGCAGGCGGCAGCCGGCTTCGACCGGCTGCTCGATGCCGCCTGCGTCGAGCTCTATGACCGCAATGAGCGGCTGCAGTCGGCGGACGACGCCTTCCGTCGCTTGTTCCTGGTGCTCGACGGCGCGCTGGCCGTCGAGCAGACCACCGCCGGCAAGACCGCCGTCGTGCAGGTGGTCGGTCAGGGCGAGTTCTTCGTCAGCCGCGCCTACCTCACCGGCGCCGAGGCCGAGCTCGACATCCGCGCAGACAGCGAAACCCTGGTGCTGAGCCTGCAAGCGCCCGACGTGCTGGAGTTCCTGAACGGCAATCCAGAACTGGCCCGCCGTTTCGAACAAGCGATCGACCTCACCGATCGCGCGCTGGGCACCCAGGCGCTGTCGCTCGACATCTGACGGATCGCCGGGCCGGCCGCCTTATCGCGGCCCGCACCAGCAACGGAGCGCCGCCAAACCGGCGCCGTGCCCCTCAGGGCTTGCCGTTGCGCTGCCTCAGCGCCTCGTACAGGCAAACCCCGCTGGCCACCGAGACGTTGAGGCTTTCGACCGCGCCGCGCATCGGGATGCTGACCAGCTCATCGCAGGTCTTGGAGGTGAGCTGGCGCATGCCGGCGCCTTCGGCACCGAGCACCAGCGCCACCGGGCCGCTCAGGTCGATGTCGTAGATCGACTTCGTGGCGGTGTCGGACGTGCCGATGACGCGGATGTTGCGGTCTTTCAGCTCATTGAGAGTGCGCGCGAGGTTGGTGACCATGAAGTACGGCACCGTCTCGGCCGCGCCGCTGGCGACCTTGGACACCGTGGCGTTGACGCCCACGGCGTGGTCCTTCGGGGCGATCACCGCATGGGCGCCGGCGCCGTCGGCCACGCGCAGGCACGCGCCCAGGTTGTGCGGGTCGGTGATGCCGTCGAGCACCAGCAGCAGCGGGTTGCCGCCGACCGAGTCGAGCTCGTCGAGCGTGTCGTCCAGCGAATGGCTCAGCGCCACCGGCTGCACACGCGCCACCACGCCTTGGTGGCGGTGCGTGCCGCACATCTTTTGCAGTTGCGTATCGGTGCTGTCGACCAGCTTGGCGCCGGCGGCGGTGGCGCGCTCGGCGAACTGGCGCATGCGCTGATCGCGCCGGCTGGTGTCGACGTGGATCTCGATGACCGACTGCGGGGCCGTCTTCAGACGGATCGTGATGGCGTGAAAGCCGAATAAAACCTTGGTGCTCATCGCGTCGATGGTAGCGGGTGGCCCTGCGCTCAGGGGCTGCGGTGCAGCAGCCACGCGGCGGACGTGACCAGCGCGATCAGCACCGGCTGGTGCGCCATGTAGAACAGCAAGCTGCGCTGGCCCAGCCAGACCAGCGGCCGGCCTGCCACACGCAGCCCGGCTGGCAACGCATCGCCCAGCCAGCCGCGGCGCTGGCGCAGCGCCCATTGCCCCGCGGCCAAGCCCCACAGCGCCACGCCCACCCACGGCAGCAGCGGCACGTAGTCTTCGGTGATGGGCTTGTGGGTGCAGCAGCAGCGCCAGCGCGCCCAGCGGCCACAGCCAGCGCTGCGCGGGTGCGGCCAGTCGCAGCACCAGCAGCATCACCGCGATGCCGTGCAGCACGCCAAAGCTGATGTAGCTGCGAGGGAACATGAGCCACGAGCCGGCGCTCACCAGCAGCGCGCAGCCGACCACCTGGGCCCAGCGCGTCCAGAAGCGCGAGCTGCCCTGCCCCTGGTCCAGGGCCACCGCCTGCGACAGCCCCACGCAAAACACGAACAGGCTGACGATGGCGCTGCGCTGCGCGGTCCACAGCGGGTCGTCGTAGAAGTTCTGCGAGATGAAGCCGGCCTGGTTCAAATCGAAACACAAGTGAAACCCGGCCATCCAGACGATGGCTGCGCCACGCAGCGCGTCGAGCCGCTCGAACCGCTCAACGCCGTGCGCACGCGTCACGGCGCGGGTCATGCGTCAGGCTCAGCCGACCCAGCGGCGCGCATTGCCAAACAGGCGCATCCACGGGCTGGCGGCGCCCAGATCGCCGTTCGTCCAGCTCAACTGCACCTGACGGAACACCCGCTCGGGGTGCGGCATCAACGCGGTGTAGCGGCCGTCGGGCGTGGTCACGGCTGTCAGGCCACCGGGGCTGCCGTTCGGGTTGAACGGATAGACCTCGGTCGGCGCGCCGGCGTGGTCGACGAAGCGCATGGCGCGGTGCACCGCGTTGGCATCGCCGCGCTGCGAGAAGTCGGCGCGGCCTTCGCCGTGCGACACCGCCACCGGCAGCCGGCTGCCCGCCATGCCGGCCAGCAGGATCGACGGGCTGTCGAGCACCTCGACCAGCGACAGCCGCGCCTCGAACTGCTCGCTGAGGTTGCGGGTGAAGCGCGGCCATGCCTGTGCGCCGGGAATGATGGGCGCGAGCGCGGCCATCATCTGGCAACCGTTGCAAACGCCCAGCGCGAAGGTGTCGGTGCGCGCGAAGAAGGTGGCGAACTGCTCGGCGAGCATCGGGTTGAACAGGATCGAGCGGGCCCAGCCTTCGCCGGCGCCCAGCGTGTCGCCGTAGCTGAAGCCGCCACAGGCCACGAAGCCGATGAACTGATCGAGCCGCGCGCGGCCCGACTGCAGATCGCTCATGTGCACGTCGTAGGTGTCGAAGCCGGCCAGCGCCATCGCGCGGCTCATCTCGACCTGGCTGTTGACACCCTGTTCGCGCAGGATCGCGAGCTTCGGACGGGTGGTGTTGATGAACGGCGCGGCCACGTTCTCGGCTGCATCGAAGCTCAGGTGCACGTGCAAGCCGGTGTCGTCGGCCACGCCGATGGCAGCGTGCTCGGCGTCGGCGCACGCGGGGTTGTCGCGCAGCTGGGCGATGCGCCAGCTCACTTCGTCCCAGGCCTGTTGCAGCTCGCGCAGCGGCGCGGTGAACACCGTCTTGGTGTCGCGCCACACCTCGACCGTGCTGCGGTCGTTGGGCTTGCCGATGAAGTGGCTGTGCTTGGACAGGCCGTGGCGGCGCAGCGTTTGCATCACCTCGTTGCGCACCGCAGTGGGCACCTGGATGACGGCGCCGAGCTCCTCGCTGAACAGCGCCTTGAGCGTGAGCTCCTGGCGGCGCGCGCCGACCTGGCCGGCCCAGTTCTTGGAGTCGCCCCAGTCCATGCGGCTGTCGGTGATGCCGTCGCCCTCGGTCACCAGCATGTCCACGTTCAGGCTCACGCCCACGTGGCCGGCAAACGCCATTTCGCACACGGTGGCCCACAGGCCGCCGTCGCTGCGGTCGTGATACGCGAGCAGGCAGCCTTCGGCGCGCAGCTCGTTGATGGCGGCGATCAGCGACTTCAGCTGCGCCGGATCGTCGAGGTCGGGCACGCCGTCGCTCGCGTTGCCGGTCTGGTTGAGCACCTGCGCGAGCATCGAGCCGGCCATGCGGTCGCGGCCCTGCCCCAGGTCAATCAGGATCAGCGTGTTGTCGCCCGGCTGCAGCTGCGGCGTGAGGGTGCCGCGCACGTCGTCGAGCGTGACGAAGGCCGACACGATCAGCGACACCGGCGCGGTCACCTGACGCGCCTGACCACCTTCGCTCCAGCGGGTGCGCATCGACAAGCTGTCCTTGCCCACCGGCACGCTGATGCCAAGAGCGGGGCACAGCTCCATGCCGACGGCGCGCACGGTGTCGTACAGCGCGGCGTCTTCACCGGGCTCGCCGCACGCGGCCATCCAGTTGCAGCTGAGCTTGACGCGCTCGAGCACGAAAGGCGAGGCCAGCAGGTTGGTCAGCGCCTCGCCCACCGCCATGCGGCCCGACGCGGCCGCGTCGATCACGGCCAGCGGCGTGCGCTCGCCCATGCTCATCGCCTCAGCGCTTGCTGGCCACTGTCGGGTGGCGCAGCACATCGAAGGCCACGGCCTCGAGCGCTACATCGGCCAGATTCAGGGCCGGCAACTCGGGCGCCACGTGCCGCACATCGCGGTGCATCTTGGGCGGCTTGCCCAGCAGCACGTCCATCGGCATGTCGATGGCCAGCACCGAGGGCTTGTTCATGGCCAGGTCGGCATCCAGCGGCGCATCGGCCAGCACCAGCTGCTGGGCCTCGGTGGCCACGCCGACCACCGCGTACGGGCAGCGCTCGCGCACGCACATCGCGTCGAACACGGGCAACAGATCGGGCTGCAGCGCCAGCACGTAGCGCTCCTGGCTTTCGTTGCTCCAGATTTCCTTGGGCGACAGGCCGCTTTCTTCGAGCGGCACCTGGCGCAAATCAAAACGCGCGCCGCGCCCTGCCCCGTCGACCAGTTCCGGGAAGGCGTTGGAAATGCCCCCCGCGCCCACGTCGTGGATGGCGAGGATCGGGTTGCCCTGCCCGAGCGCGACGCAGTGGTTGATGACCTCTTGCGCGCGGCGCTGGATCTCGGGGTTGCCGCGCTGCACGGAGTCGAAGTCGAGCGAAACCGCGTTGGCGCCTGCGGCCATCGAGCTGGCCGCGCTGCCGCCCATGCCGATGCGCATGCCGGGCCCGCCCAGCTGGATCAGCAGCGTGCCCGCGGCAAAGGCGATCTTGTCGGTCTGCGACGCCGCGATGGTGCCCAGACCACCGGCAATCATGATGGGCTTGTGATAGCCGCGGCGCTGCGTGCTCGCGCCCGATCCCACGTCTTGTTCGTAGACGCGGAAGTAGCCGGCCAGGTTGGGCCGGCCGAACTCGTTGTTGAACGCGGCGCCGCCCAGCGGGCCTTCGATCATGATCTGCAGCGCGCTGGCGATGTGCGCCGGCTTGCCGTAGGCCACACGCTCCCACGGCCAGTCGGTGCCGGGCAGGTGCAAGTTGGACACGGTGAAGCCGGTCAGGCCCGCCTTCGGCCTGGAGCCGCGGCCGGTGGCGCCTTCGTCGCGGATCTCGCCACCGGCGCCGGTCGAAGCCCCCGGAAACGGCGAGATGGCCGTCGGGTGGTTGTGCGTCTCGACCTTCATCAGCACGTGCGCCAGCTCAGTCCTTGAGCCATAGCGCGGCGCGTTGGTGTAGCCCTCGGGCTGCCAGCGCTCGATGACGCCGCCTTCCATCACCGACGAGTTGTCGCTGTAGGCGATCACCGTGTGCTGCGGCGCCAGACGGTGCGTGTTGCGGATCATCTGGAACAGCGAGTGTTCCTGCGGCTGGCCATCGACGGTGAACTGCGCGTTGAAGATCTTGTGGCGGCAGTGCTCGCTGTTGGCCTGCGCGAACATCATCAGTTCGACGTCGGTCGGGTTGCGCTGCAAGCCGGTGAACGCATGGACCAGATAGTCGATCTCGTCGTCTGACAGGGCCAGGCCGAAATCGGCATTGGCCGCCGCCAGCGCGGCACGGCCCTGGCCCAGCACATCGACATGCGCCATCGGCGCGGCAGGTTGCTCGTCGAACAGGTGAGCGGCGTCTTCGCGCTTGAGCAGCACGCTCTCGGTCATGCGGTCGTGCAGCAACTCGGCCACGGCCTGCGTTTCCTCGGCGCTGAGCGGCTTGCTGCCGCCGAGCAGGCCGGTCTTCAACGTCAGCCGGTATTCGGTGACGCGCTCGACTCGGCGGATGGCCAGCGCGCAGTTGTGTGCGATGTCGGTCGCCTTCGACGCCCACGGCGACACCGTGCCCAGACGCGGAGCGATCACGATCAGCACGCCATCGGTCGGCCCGGTGTAGGCGTCGCCGTAACGCAGCAAGCCCTCGAGCGTGTCGCGCTGGGCGCGCTCGAGCGGCGCGGCGCTGCTCACCCAGTGCACATGGCGCGCATGGACAGCGGTGATGCGTGGCACTGACTGCGACAGCCGGGCCAGCAGCGACGAAGCGCGAAATTCCGGGAGCGCATTGCCCCCTTCGAAGTGGAGCAGGTGCTGGGTCGGTGTGGTCACGCGGGGGGCTCTGGTGCTGGCGGGATGACCCGAAAGTGGCAAGGGACGCCACGGGATGGCCCTCGATTTTAGGGGTCGGGTGAGATAATCAGGCGCATGACGATCACCATCAAAACCGCTGCCGACATCGAAGGCATGCGCATCGCCGGGCGGCTGGCCTCCGAGGTCCTCGACTACCTCACCCCCCACATCGTGCCGGGCATCACCACCGATGCCATCGACAAGCTGGCCCATGACTACATGGTGGAAGTGCAGCAGTGCATCCCGGCCCCGCTGAACTACGCGCCGCCCGGCTATGCGCCTTTCCCCAAGTCGATCTGCACGTCGATCAACCAGCAGATCTGCCACGGCATTCCGAGCGACCGCCAGCTGAAAAACGGCGACATCGTCAACATCGACATCACCACCATCAAGGACGGCTGGCATGGCGACACCAGCCGCATGTTCGTGGTCGGTGAAGGTTCGATCGCGGCAAAGCGGCTGTGCCAGATGACCTACGAAGCGATGTGGCGCGGCATTGCCAAGGTCAAGCCGGGTGCGCGGTTGGGCGACATCGGCCACTCGATCCAGACCTTTGCCGAAAACAACGGCTTTTCGGTGGTGCGCGAGTTCTGCGGCCACGGCATCGGGCGCAAGTTCCACGAAGAGCCGCAGGTGCTGCACTACGGCCGCCCCGGCACGCTCGAGCTGCTGGTGCCGGGCATGGTGTTCACCATCGAGCCGATGGTCAACGCCGGGCGCCGCGAAATCCGCGAGGCCGGCGACGGCTGGACCATCGTCACGCGCGACCGCTCGCTGTCGGCTCAGTGGGAGCACACCGTTCTCGTCACCGAGACCGGCTACGAAGTGCTGACCGTTTCGGCCGGCAGTCCTGCGGTGCCGCAGTTCGTTCTCGAAACCGCGACGGCCTGATCGCCCGCGCCGCGTCCCCCATGACGCAGACCCGACCGCCGGCTGACATTGGCGGCCCTGCCTCGCTCCCGGCTCATCGCATCGATGCCGCAGCGATCGCGCAGATGCGGCTGGAGTTTCGTGCCGGCAAGGAATCGCTGATCAAGCACTTCACGGAGGGTCGACCCACCGCGCAAGCGGCAGCCCGGCTGATGCGCGGCATGGCACGCCACGCCGACGGCACGCTGTCGCGGCTGTGGTCGAGGCTGCGCATGCCTGCCGATGCGGCCCTGATCGCGGTGGGCGGCTACGGGCGCAGCGAGCTGTTTCCCCACTCGGATATCGACGTGCTGGTGCTGCGGCCATCCCTGTCGCTGGGCGACGGCGATTTGCCCGAGCAACTCGGCCAGGCCATCGAGACCTTCATCACCGCGTGCTGGGACATCGGGCTGGAGATCGGTTCGAGCGTGCGCACCGTCGAGGAATGCAGCGTCGAGGCCGAGCGCGACGTGACGGTGCAAACCGCCTTGCTCGAGGCGCGCCGGGTGTGCGGCTCGCGGCGCGGCTTCAATGTGTTCCGGCGCACCCAGGCACTGGCGATGAACCCGCGCGCGTTCTTGCGCGCCAAGAAGCTCGAGATGCGCCAGCGCCATCAGAAGTTCGAGGACACGCCGTACTCGCTGGAGCCCAACTGCAAGGAAAGCCCGGGCGGCCTGCGCGATCTGCACGTGATCCGCTGGGTGGCGCGGGCGGGCGGCCTGGGGCGCACCTGGGGCGAGCTCGCTGCCAGCGGCCTGGCCACGCCGTTCGAGCTGAAGCAACTGCAGCGCAACGAAGGCCTGCTCAAGCTGATCCGCACCCAGTTGCATCTGGTGGCCGGGCGCCGCGAAGACCGCCTGGTGTTCGACCTGCAAGGCGCCATTGCCGAGCGCTTCGGCTATCGCGATCAGCAAGGCCAGCAGGCCTCCGAAGTGCTGATGAAAAACTACTACTGGTCGGCCAAGGCCGTGGTGCAGCTCAACCAGATCCTGATGCTCAACATCGAGGAGCGCGTCAGCGGGCTGCAGGATGCGCCGATGCGCCCGATCAACGAGTGTTTCCTGGAGCGTGATGGCACGCTCGAAGTCGTCAGCGACGACCTCTACCGCAAGGATCCGCACGCGATTCTGCAAACCTTCCTGACGTACCAAAGCGAAGGCGGGCCCAAGGCGCTGTCGGCGCGCACGCTGCGTGCGCTGTACAACTCGCGCGACCTGATGAACGCGCAGTTCCGCAGTGATCCAGTCAACCGCGCGGCGTTCATGGCCATCCTCAAAGCACCCATCGGCGACACCCTGGCGCTGCGCCTGATGAACGAGACCAGCGTGCTGGGTCGCTACCTGTGGGTGTTCCGGCGCATCGTCGGGCAGATGCAGCACGACTTGTTCCACGTCTACACGGTCGATCAGCACATCCTCATGGTGGTGCGCAACGTGCGCCGCTTCTTCACGCCCGAGCACGCGCACGAGTACCCGTTTTGCTCGCAGCTCGCGATGCAGTGGGACAGGCCCTACGTGCTCTATCTGGCCGCGTTGTTCCATGACGTGGCCAAGGGGCGTGGCGGTGACCACTCCGATCTGGGCGCCGTCGAGGTGAGGCGCTTTTGCCGCGAGCACAACGTGGAGCGCGACGACGCATCGCTGGTCGAGTTCCTGGTGAAATCGCACCTGACCATGTCGCGCGTGGCGCAAAAGGAAGACCTGAGCGACCCCGAGGTGATCAAGTCCTTCGCGCAGATGGTGGGCAGCGAGCGCCGGTTGAAGGCGCTGTACCTGCTCACGGTGGCGGACATCCGCGGCACCAGCCCGAAGGTCTGGAATGCCTGGAAGGGCAAGCTGCTCGAAGACCTCTACCGCGCCACCTTGCGCGCGCTCGGTGGCGCGCAGCCGCAGCTCGACGCCGAGATCGACGCGCGCAAGCAGGAAGCGCGGTACATGCTCAACCTGGCGCTGCAGCCCCCCGGCGCCGAGGCGCCCCTGTGGAAGACGCTCGAGATCAGCTATTTCGCCCGCCACGATGCCGGCGAGATCGCCTGGCACGCACGCACGCTGCACCCGCATGTGGCGGCCGTCGTGCCGGTGGTCAAAGCACGCGTGTCGCCGGTCGGCGAAGGCCTGCAAGTGGCGGTCTACGTGCGCGACCGGGCCGATCTGTTCGCGCGCATCTGCGGCTACTTCGACTCGGCGGGCTTCAACATCCTGGACGCCAAGGTGCACACCACGCGGGCCGGCTACGCGCTCGACACCTTCCAGGTCACCAACCCGCTGCTCGAGTACTCGCGTGACGGCGCGCCAGCCGGCCAGTATCGCGACTTCATCTCGCTGGTCGAGACCGATCTCGTGCGGGCGCTGGCGTTCGAGGGCGCCCTGCCCGAACCCAGTCGGGGCCGGATGTCGCGCCGCGTCAAGTCGTTTCCGGTCTCGCCGCGCATCACGCTCACTCCCGACGACAGGGCTCAGCACTGGCTGCTCGGCGTGTCGGCGAGCGACCGCTCAGGGCTGCTGTATGCGATCGCGCGGGTGCTCGCGCGCCACCAGATCAACTTGCAGCTGGCCAAGATCAGCACGCTGGGCGAACGCGTCGAGGACACGTTCCTGATCGACGGCGCCGGGCTGTCACACAACCGAACCCAGATCGCCATCGAGACCGAGTTGCTCGATGCGATCGCTGCCTGAACGCACAAGCCATGTCCCCTGCCCGACTGAACCGCCGGCCGCGCCCGGCCTGACCCGATGGCACTGACACCCATCGACGCCGCGACCTGCCTGGCGCAACTCGACCGCTACGACGCCATCATCGACGCGCGTTCCGAGGGCGAGTTCGCGCTCGACCACCTGCCGGGCGCACTCAACTGGCCCAGCCTCAACGACGAAGAACGCGCGCTGGTGGGCACCGAATACAAGCAGATCTCGCCGTTCGTGGCCCGCAAGCGGGGCGCGGCACTGGTGGCACGCAACATCGCAGCGCACATCGAGCGCCACGTGCTCGACAAGCCCAAGGACTGGCAGCCGCTGGTCTACTGCTGGCGCGGCGGCCAGCGCAGCGGCTCGCTGTCGCTGGTGCTCAGCCAGATCGGCTTTCGGGTGCAGGTGATCGAAGGGGGCTACCAGGCCTACCGCCGCGCGGTGATGGCCGATCTCGAGAAACTTCCCGAGGGCCTGCGCTTCCGGGTGCTGTGCGGCAAGACCGGGTCGGGCAAGAGCCGCCTACTTGCGGCCCTGAAGTCCCAAGGCGCGCAGGTGCTCGACCTGGAGGGCATCGCCAACCACCGCGGCTCGGTGCTGGGTCTGGTGCCCGGTCAGCCGCAGCCCACGCAAAAACGCTTCGACAGCGTGCTGTGGGACACGATGCGCCACTTCGACCCCGAACAGCCGGTGTGGGTCGAAAGCGAAAGCCGCAAGGTCGGCGAGTTGCGCGTGCCCGAGCAGTTGATCCATCACATGCGCTCATCACCTTGCGTGCGCGTCGAGTTGTCGGTCGCTGCGCGCGTGCGCTTGCTGATGGAGGACTACGACTTCTTCGTCAAGGATGTGCCGGCGTTTTGCGAGCGGCTCAATGCGTTGCGAGCGCTGCGCGGCAACGAGGTCATCAACGAATGGCAGGCTGCGGCCAGCGGCGGGCAAATCGAAGGCGTGGTCGAGCAACTGCTGACCACCCACTACGACCCGGTGTACCTGCAGTCCATGCAGCGCAACTATGCGGACTTCCCGAGCGCCACGCTGGTGGAGCCGCCGGATGGCGACCACGCCACCCTGCAAGAGGTGGCGCGTTCGCTGCTGATGTCAGCCGAAGCCGGCTGACACCGCTTCAGCCCATATGCAAGCCGCCGTTGACCGAGAAGTCAGCGCCGGTGGCAAAGCCTGATTCGTCGGAGGCAACCCACGACACCATCGAGGCGATGTCGTCAGGCGTGCCCAGCCGCTTGACCGGGATGCCGGCGATGATCTTGTCGAGCACGTCCTGACGGATCGACTTGACCATGTCGGTGGCGATGTAGCCCGGGCTCACGGTGTTGACGGTGACGCCCTTGTTGGCCACTTCCTGCGCCAGCGCCATCGTGAAGCCGTGCATGCCGGCCTTGGCCGCCGAGTAGTTGGTCTGGCCGAACTGACCCTTCTCGCCGTTGACCGAGCTGATGTTGATGATGCGGCCCCAGCCCTTTTCGAGCATGTCCTCGATGACCTGCTTGGTCACGTTGAACAAGCTGGTGAGGTTGGTCTCGATCACCGCATCCCAGTCGGCGCGGCTCATCTTGCGGAACATGCCGTCTCGGGTGATGCCGGCGTTGTTGACCAGCACGTCGATCGGGCCGTGTTCGGCCTTGGCCCTTTCGAAGGCGGCGCAGGTCGAATCCCAGTCACCGACATTGCCGACCGATGCGTAAAAGGTGTAGCCGAGGGCGCTTTGCTCGTCGAGCCACTTGGTGAAATCGCGGCTCGGGCCGCAACCAGCGATCACGACGAAGCCGTCACGGTGCAGGCGCTGGCACATGGTGGTTCCGATACCGCCCATGCCCCCGGTCACGTAGGCAACTTTTTTGCTCATGGATGTCTCCTGTGTTTTGAAAGGCCGGCAACCGGCCCGTGGTGATCAGCGTTCGACGGTCAGAGCAATCCCCATGCCGCCCCCGATGCACAGGCTGGCCAAGCCCTTCTTGGCCTGACGCTTTTGCATTTCGTGCAGGAGCGTGACCAGCACACGGCAGCCGGACGCCCCGATAGGGTGCCCGATTGCGATGGCGCCGCCATTGACGTTTACCTTGCTGGTGTCCCATCCCATCTCCTGATGGACGGCGCACGACTGCGCAGCGAACGCCTCGTTGATTTCCATCAAGTCGAGGTCGGCGGCGTTCCAGCCCGCACGGGCCAGCGCGCGCTGCGAAGCCGTGACCGGGCCCATGCCCATGATGGCCGGATCGAGGCCCGAACTGGCGTAGCTGGCGATGCGTGCCAGCGGCGTCAGGCCCAGTGCCGAAGCCCGCGAGGCGCTCATCAGCACCACGGCAGCCGCACCGTCGTTGATGCCCGAGGCGTTGCCGGCGGTCACGGTGCCGGCCTTGTCGAACGCCGGGCGCAAACCAGCCAGCCCCTCGGCGGATGACTTCTGGTTGACGAATTCATCGGTGGCGAAGATCAGCGGATCGCCCTTGCGCTGCGGAATGCTCACGCCGACGATCTCGTCGTTGAAGCGGCCGGCTTGCTGCGCGGCGATGGCCTTGAGCTGCGATGCCAATGCGAAGGCGTCCTGTGCTTCGCGCGAGATGCCGAACTGCTTGGCGATGTTCTCGGCGGTGACGCCCATGTGATACAGGTTGAAGGCGTCGGTCAGGCCATCGGACAGCATGGTGTCTTGCAACTTCCACTCGCCCATGCGCACGCCGTCGCGCGAACCCGGCAGCACGTGCGGGGCGGAGCTCATGTTTTCCTGGCCGCCGGCCACCACGATCTCGGCGTCGCCGTCACGAATGGCCTGCACCCCGAGCACCACCGACTTCAAGCCCGATCCGCACAGCTTGTTGATGGTCATCGACGGCACGGTGTTGGGCAGGCCGGCGCCCATGGCGGCCTGGCGGGCCGGGTTCTGGCCGGTGCCGGCTTGGAGCACCTGACCCATGATGACTTCGCTGACGCGATCGCCGCTCAGGCCGGCGCGCTTGAGCACCTCGGCGATCACGGTCGAACCCAGCGCCGAAGCGGGAATCTTGGCGAGGCTGCCGCCGAACTTGCCCACGCCCGTGCGTGCGGCCGAAACGATGACGATGTCTGTGCTCA
>NCFZ01000097.1 GCA_002281415.1 Burkholderiales bacterium 28-67-8
ACCACGGTCGCGAGGATCACGGTGTCTTCGATGTTGACCAGCACGGCGCCGCTGGACTGACGCGCGATTTCGCCGGTTTCCAGCACCACGGTGTGCTGGCCCCATTGGAACGTCTTGGTAACTTTGTTGAACATGCTCATCGGTATCTCCGGTTGATGTCAGCGCCTTACGGGCGGCGCCTTCGACCCCAGAGCGTGGACTTCCTGGCGCGATGCCATTCCAGCGACGTTCGGTGAAAAACGCATTTGGAATGACACATCGTCATCATTGGCGGCCCAGCTCAAAAAAAGAAAAGCCTGTACTGGACGTCCAGACAGGCTCTTCGCTTCAGCGTGGCACTTACTTGCGCAAGCCCAGCTTTTGAATCAGTGCGGTGTAACGGTCCGCGTCACGGTCCCGAAGGTAAGCCAGCAGGCTCTTGCGGGTGTTGACCATCTTCAGCAAACCACGACGACCATGGTGGTCCTTCATGTGGGTCTTGAAGTGGGGGGTGAGTTCGTTGATGCGTGCGGTCAGCAAGGCCACCTGGACTTCGGGAGACCCGGTGTCGTTGGCGCTGCGCGCGTTGGCTTTGACGATTTCTGCCTTTTGGGCAACGGTAGCTGTCATGGTGTTTCCTGTTCGAAGACCCGGCCGCTCACAGGGAGCTGGCGTGGATCTTGTTGTTGACTTGCGGTCGCGGGTGGAACAACCTGCGCCGTGCTGAAACCCCGGGGGGTTAATCCGGGGGCCGACAAGTATAGCCCGCTCAGGCGGTCGCCAAAGGCCACCTCGGCCGCACATTGAAGTGATGATTCGAGTCCGTCTGGGGGCCGTTGCGCTGCCAGCGCATGGCTGCGGCCAGAGCGATCATGGCGCCGTTGTCGGTGCAAAGCGCCAGTTCGGGATAGTGCAGTGTGAAGCCACTCTTGATCGACTCGGCACCCAGCCGCGCGCGCAGCGCCGCGTTGGCGCCGACGCCGCCAGCCACCACCAGCCGCGCCAGACCGGTCGACTTCAAAGCCGCGAGCGACTTGCGCGCCAGCACGTCGACGATGGCGGCCTGCGTGCTCGCCGCCAGGTCGGCCCGGTCCTGCGCGCCAGGTTGCTCACCCAGCTTGCGCAAGGTGGTCATCACGGCGGTCTTCAACCCGGCAAACGAAAAATTCAGATCGCCGCTGTGCAGCAACGGCCGAGGCAGATCGAAGCGCACCGGGTTGCCCGCCAGCGCAAGCTCGGCCAGCGCCGGACCGCCCGGGTAGCCCAGCCCGAGCAGCTTGGCCGACTTGTCGAACGCCTCGCCGGCCGCATCGTCGATGGTCTCGCCGAGCAACGCGTAGCAGCCCACGTCGTCCACGCGCATGAGCTGTGTGTGTCCGCCCGACACGAGCAGCGCGACGAAGGGAAACACCGGCGGGTCGGCGCTCAGAAAGGGCGACAGCAAGTGCCCCTCCAGGTGATGCACGCCCCACACCGGGCGCTCCAGCGCGGCTCCCAGCGAGACCGCCACGCCCGCGCCCACCAGCAACGCGCCGGCCAGACCGGGGCCTTGCGTGTAGGCGATCACGTCGATCCCGTCGAGCGAGACGCCGGCGTCGGCCAGCACCTCGCGCGCCAGCGGAAGCACGCGCCGGATGTGATCGCGCGAAGCCAGTTCGGGCACCACGCCGCCGTACGCACGGTGCATGTCGATCTGGCTGTAGAGCGCCTGCGAGCGCAGCTGCGGCACCCCGCTGGCGTGGGCCTCGATCAGCGCCACGCCGGTTTCGTCACACGACGACTCGATACCCAGAAAGATCATGGCCCGGCACGCTCAGTGCTGCTCCTTGGCGTGGTTGATCGTGTATTTGGGGATCTCGATCGTCACGTCGCGCTGCGCGAGGATGGCCTGACATGACAGACGCGAATTCGGCTCGAGTCCCCAGGCGCGGTCAAGCAGGTCTTCTTCGACCTCATCGATCTCGCCCAGCGAGGCGAACCCCTCGCGCACGATGACGTGGCAGGTGGTGCACGCGCAGCTCATCTCGCAGGCGTGCTCGATCTCGATGCCGTTGTCGAGCAGCGCTTCGCAGATCGAGGTGCCCGCAGGCGCTTCGATCATGGTGCCGCCGGGGCAGTACTCTGCGTGGGGCAGGATCTTGATGACAGGCATGGTGGGGTCTGGTTCGGGCGACGTCAGACGTCGCTCACGTTGCGTCCGGCAAGCGCCTTGCGGATGCCGCGGTTCATGCGCTCGGCGGCAAAGGCTTCGGTGCTCAAGGCCAGTGCCTCGACGATGTCGTCGATGGCGTGGTGGTCGGTCAATTCGCGGCAGGTCTCGACCTGAACCAGCATGGCTTCGATCGCCTCACGCTCGGACGCGCCGAGCAAGTCGCCATCGGCAGCCAGCGCCGCACGCGTAGCCAGCAGCATGCGTTCGGCTTCGACACGCGACTCGCGCAGGCTGCGCTCTTTCATGTCGACCTCGGCGGTGCCGAAACTCTCGCTCAGCATGCGCGCGATCTCTTCGTCGGCCAGGCCGTAGCTGGGCTTGACCGAAATCGAGGCTTCCACGCCCGATGATTCCTCGCGAGCGCTCACGCTGAGCATGCCGTCGGCGTCCACCGTGAAGCTCACGCGGATGTGCGCCGCACCGGCCACCATCGGAGGGATGCCACGCAGCTCGAACCGTGCAAGCGAGCGACAGTCGCTGACCAGTTCGCGCTCGCCTTGCACCACGTGGATCGCCAGCGCAGTTTGTCCGTCCTTGAAGGTGGTGAAGTCCTGGGCGCGCGCAGTCGGGATCGAGCTGTTGCGCGGAATGATGCGTTCGACCAGCCCGCCCATCGTTTCCAGCCCGAGCGACAGCGGAATCACGTCGAGCAGCAGCATCTCTTCGGCACCGGCGTTGCCCGCCAGCGCGTCGGCCTGCAAGGCCGCACCCAGCGCCACCACCTCGTCGGGGTTCAGGTTGTTGAGCGGCGGCTGACCGAAGAAAGCCTGCACCGCGGCCTGCACCGCCGGCATGCGCGTCGAGCCGCCCACCATCACCACGCCCTGCACGGCCGAGGCGTCCGTTTGAGCGTCGCGCATGACCCGGCGCAGCACGGCCAGCGTGCGCGCCACCAGGGCGCCGGTGATGGCGTCGAACTGCTCGCGGCTCACGCGCACCGACAGTTCCGTGGCATCGGTGGCCGATCGCATCAGCGGGCAAGCCAGCGTGGCGTGGTCGGAGGTCGACAGTTTTTCCTTGGCCGCGCGCGCGGCGACCAGCACGGAGCGCTTGTCCTCGGGCGACTCGGCCGTCAGGCCCGCCTGTGCCAGCGCCCAATCGGCCAGCGCGTGGTCGAAGTCATCGCCGCCCAGCGCCGAATCGCCGCCCGTGGCCACCACCTCGAACACACCGGCGCTCAGACGCAGCAGCGACACGTCGAAGGTGCCGCCGCCGAGGTCATAGACCGCGTACAGACCCTCGGATCCATGCTCAAGTCCGTAGGCGATGGCTGCGGCGGTGGGTTCGTTGATCAAACGAAGCACGTGCAGCCCGGCCAGTTGCGCCGCGTCCTTGGTGGCCTGGCGCTGCGCGTCGTCGAAGTACGCCGGCACGGTGATCACCGCGCCGAACAGGTCGTCATCGAACGTGTCCTCGGCGCGGTAGCGCAGCGTGGCCAGGATCTCGGCCGACACCTCGACGGGCGATTTGACGCCGTCGACGGTGCTGATCTGCAGCATCCCGGGCGCTTCGACGAAGTCGTAGGGCAGCTTGCCTCGGTCGGCCAGATCGCCCAGGCCGCGGCCCATGAAGCGCTTGACCGACACGATCGTGTTGCGTGGGTCGGTGGCGGCCTCGGCCAGAGCGCTCGCGCCGATCTGGCGCTTGCCACCGCTCAGGTAACGCACCGCCGACGGCAAGATGACGTGACCGGATTCGTCGGGCAGGCATTCGGCCACGCCGTGGCGCACCGCAGCGACCAGCGAGTGGGTCGTACCTAAATCGATGCCCACCGCGATGCGACGCTGGTGGGGATCCGGCGCACCGCCGGGTTCTGAAAGCTGTAGCAAGGCCATGAGACTTATTGTTCCAGTGCTTCGGCGCGCTGATCGACATCGCGGGAAAACCGCTCGACGAACATGAGCGAGCGCACCTGCTGAGCGGCCTGGGCGTAGTCGCTGCGCTCATCGAGCGACGCACGAAGCTCATCGAGTGATCGACTGCGCACGGCGCGCACGTCCGCGGCAAGTGCATCGACTTGCGTCAGGTCCTGTGCCGCTTCGAGCGACTCGCGCCACTCCATTTGCTGCATCAGGAAGGCCACCGGCATCGCGGTGTTGTCTTCGGCGGCGATCGGCGCGCCGTGGAGCTCACACAGGTAGGCGGCGCGCTGGAGCGGGTCCTTGAGCCGGCGGTAGGCCTCGTTGATGCGCACCGACCACTGCAGCGCCAGACGCTGCGCGGCAGCGCCTTCGCTCACGAAACGGTCAGGATGCACCTGCGCCAGCAATGCACGCCATCTGGCATCGATCGCGCCGGCATCCTGTGCGTGGCGACGCGGCAGGTCGAACAGTTCAAAGTCGTCGCTGTCGAGCTTCATGGGATGGCCAACGGCGCGGGTTTCACGGTGAAGGATCGCTGCGCCCGAAGCCGCCGCGATGGGGTCGTCAGACCCGGAACGATTCGCCGCAGCCGCAGCGGTCTTTTTCGCGCGGGTTGTGGAACTTGAAGCCCTCGTTGAGGCCCTCGCGCACGAAGTCGAGCTCGGTGCCGTCGATGTAGGGAAGGCTCTTCGGGTCGACCAGCACCTTCACGCCGTGGTCTTCGAACACGGTGTCCTCGGGGGCCACGTCGTCGGCGTATTCGAGCTTGTAGGCCATGCCCGAGCAGCCGGTGGTGCGCACGCCCAGCCGCACGCCCACACCCTTGCCGCGCTTGCCGATGTAGCGCGTGACGTGTCGCGCCGCCGCTTCAGTGAGAGTGACAGCCATGGTTTCAGTTCGCGCCGGGGTTGGCAGCGTCAGCCGCCGCGGTCTTGGTCTTGTAGTCGTTGACCGCCGCCTTGATCGCGTCTTCAGCCAGGATCGAGCAGTGGATCTTGACCGGTGGCAGCGCCAGCTCTTCGGCGATGTGCGTGTTCTTGATGGTCAGCGCCTCGTCGAGCGACTTTCCCTTGATCCATTCGGTGACCAGCGAGCTCGATGCGATCGCCGAGCCACAACCGTAGGTCTTGAACTTGGCGTCCTCGATCAGACCGGTCAGCGGGTTGACCTTGATCTGCAGCTTCATCACGTCGCCGCAGGCCGGCGCGCCCACCATGCCGGTGCCCACCGTGTCGTCGCCCTTGTCGAACGAGCCCACGTTGCGCGGGTTCTCGTAATGCTCGACCACCTTTTCGCTGTATGCCATGTCAGTTCTCCTGATGCGTCAAATGCGGGTTGCGCGCGTTCAGTGCGCAGCCCACTGGATGGAGCTGATGTCGACTCCCTCCTGGTACATGTCCCACAGTGGCGACAGGTCGCGCAACTTGGCGACGCGGTCGCGCAGCGTGGTGACCACGTAGTCGATTTCTTCAGTCGTGGTGTAGCGCCCGATCGTCATGCGCAGGCTCGAGTGCGCCAGCTCATCGCTGCGACCCAGCGCGCGCAGCACATAGCTCGGCTCGAGGCTGGCCGATGTGCAAGCCGAGCCCGACGACACCGCGATGCCCTTGATGCCCATGATCAAAGACTCGCCCTCGACGAAGTTGAACGACATGTTCACGTTGTGCGGCACGCGCTGCGTGGGGTGGCCGTTGAGGAACGTCTGCTCGATGCCCGCCAGCCCGTCGAGCAAGCGCTGCTGCAAAGCGCGGATGCGTTCGTTCTCGGAGGCCATTTCCTCACGGGCGATTCGAAAGGCCTCGCCCATGCCGACGATCTGGTGCGTGGGCAGCGTGCCCGAGCGCATTCCGCGCTCGTGGCCGCCACCGTGCATTTGCGCCTCGATGCGAATGCGCGGCTTGCGACGCACGTACAGCGCGCCGATGCCCTTGGGTCCGTAGGTCTTGTGCGACGCCAGGCTCATCAGATCGACCGGCAGCGTGGCCAGATCGATCTCGACCTTGCCGGTGGCCTGCGCCGCATCCACGTGAAAGACGATGCCGCGCTCGCGGCACAGCGCACCGATGGCCGGGATGTCCTGAATGACGCCGATCTCGTTGTTGACCAGCATCACCGAGATCAAGATGGTGTCGGGGCGAATGGCCGCCTTGAGCGACTCGAAGTCGAGCAAGCCGTCTTCGCGCACCTCGAGGTAGGTGGCATCGAAGCCCTGGCGCTCGAGTTCGCGCACGGTATCGAGCACCGCCTTGTGCTCGGTCTTCACGGTGATGATGTGCTTGCCGCGGGTCTTGTAGAACTGGGCCGCGCCCTTGAGCGCGAGGTTGTTCGACTCGGTGGCGCCCGAGGTCCAGACAATCTCGCGCGGGTCGGCACCGATCAGCGCGGCCACCTGCTCACGCGCCTTTTCAACGGCGGCCTCGGCCTCCCAGCCCCAGGCGTGGCTGCGCGAGGCCGGGTTGCCGAAATGCTCACGCAACCAGGGGATCATGGCGTCGACGACGCGCTGATCCACCGGGTTGGTGGCACCGTAGTCCATGTAGATCGGGAAATGTGGAGTGGAGTCCATGCTGCTGTGTCTGCTGAAAATTCAGGCCGTCCGGCGGCGCGGGGGCGCCATCATGAACCGGCTCACTTCAAAAATGCGTTGCCCAGCGCAAACACCGAATTGGGCGCCGTGATGCGGATCGGCTTGACCACCGGCTGCGTCGAGATCGCCCGCTTGACCGGATGCACCTCGATCGACACGCCCTTGGCGAGCTGATCTTCCACCAGCTTTTTCAGCGAGATGGAGTTGAGGTGCTCGATCATCTTGGCGTTGAGCCCCGCCCACAGGTCGTGCGTCATGCAGCGACCGCCATCGTCGCCCATGCAATTTTCCTTGCCGCCGCAGCCGGTGGCGTCCAGCGGCTCATCAACGGCCAGGATGATGTCGGCCACGGTGATGTCCTCGGCCTTGCGACCCAGTGAATACCCGCCGCCCGGCCCGCGGGTGCTGCCCACCAGTTCTTGCCGGCGCAAGCGGCCGAACAACTGCTCGAGGTACGACAGCGAAATGTGCTGACGCGCGCTGATGGCACCCAGCGCCACCGGACCGGAGCTTTCACGCAGCGCCAGATCGATCATGGCGGTCACGGCGAAGCGACCTTTGGTGGTGAGACGCATAGAACTACTCCTGTGCCCTCGCGGGCGTGATGAAGACCAGGGCTCGATGAGCCACAACTTCCGCTGACCGTACAACCGGTGTGGCTAAACGCGCCCACAAAGCGCAGCCCGACTTCATAGTTGACCAAGTTTGTCGAGTTTAGCGGAAACCTACTGTTCTGGTCGACATTGACGGGGAAAGTTCCCGCAGACCTTGCGAAAACTGGTCGCTTGGCATGCACTTGCCGAGCAGGACAGCCGCAGGGCTAGGCCAGCAACGGCAGGACGTTGTCTCCGCCCGCTGCGCCAAAGGCCTGCTCACGCAACACGGCGAGCTGATCCCGGATGCGGGCGGCCTTCTCGAATTCGAGGTTGCGCGCATGCTCGAGCATCTCCCTTTCGAGTTGCTTGATGCGCTTGCCGAGGTCTTTCTCCGACAACGCCTCGACAGCCACGCTCAGCGAGCCAGCCCTCAGATCGTCCTTGCCCGATTTCTCGGCGTAGACCCCGTCGATCAACTCCTTGATCTTCTTGTTAATCGTGCGCGGGGTGATGCCCAGCGCGGTGTTGTGGGCGATCTGCTTGTTTCGGCGACGCTCGGTCTCGCCGATGGCGCGGTCCATCGAGTCAGTGATCTTGTCGGCGTACAGGATCGCGCGTCCGCTCACGTTGCGCGCGGCGCGACCGATGGTCTGGATCAGGCTGCGCTCCGAGCGTAAAAACCCTTCCTTGTCGGCATCCAGGATCGCCACCAGCGACACCTCGGGGATGTCCAGCCCCTCGCGCAGCAGGTTGATGCCCACCAGCACGTCGAACACGCCCAGGCGCAGATCGCGCAGGATTTCCACCCGCTCCACCGTCTCGATGTCACTGTGCAGGTAGCGCACCTTGACGCCGTTGTCGCTGAGGTAATCGGTGAGTTGCTCGGCCATGCGCTTGGTCAGCGTGGTGATCAGCACGCGCTCGGCCAGATCGACGCGGATGCGGATTTCCTGCAGCACGTCGTCCACCTGATGGATGGCAGGACGCACCTCGACCATCGGATCGATCAGGCCGGTCGGGCGCACCAATTGCTCCACCACCTGGCCCGACACGCGCTGCTCGTAGGCGGCCGGCGTGGCAGAAACGAACACGACCTGACGCATGCGCGCTTCGAACTCCTCGAAACGCAGCGGCCGGTTGTCGAGCGCGCTGGGCAGCCGGAATCCGTAATCGACCAGCGTGGTCTTGCGCGCCCGATCGCCGTTGTACATGCCGCCGAGCTGCCCGATCAGCACGTGCGACTCGTCCAGAAACATCACCGAATCGGCCGGCAGATAGTCCACCAGCGTCGATGGCGGCTCCCCTGGCGCCGCACCCGACAGGTGGCGCGTGTAGTTCTCGATGCCCTTGCAGTGACCGATCTCCTGCAGCATCTCGAGGTCGAATCGGGTGCGTTGCTCGAGCCGCTGGGCTTCGACCAGCTTGCCCTGCCCCACCAGTTCGGCCGAGCGATCGCGCAGCTCGTCTCGGATCGATGCGATGGCGCTGACGACCTTGTCGCGAGGCGTCACGTAGTGGCTCGACGGGTACACCACAAAGCGCGGGATCTTCTGGCGAATGCGTCCGGTCAACGGATCGAACAGCGACAGCGACTCGACCTCGTCATCGAACAGCTCGATGCGGATCGCCAGCTCGGAGTGCTCGGCCGGAAAGATGTCGATCATGTCGCCGCGCACGCGAAA
>NCFZ01000245.1 GCA_002281415.1 Burkholderiales bacterium 28-67-8
ACCGCACCGGCCGACAAGGCCTCGAGCGCCATGCGGCTGCCGTCGGTCGTCAGCGTCGAGCAGATCACCGTGGGAATGGGCGACTCGTCCATCACCTGACGCAAGAACGTCAGCCCGTCCATGCCCGGCATCTCGATGTCGAGCAGCAGCACATCGGGGCGGTTCTTGCGGATCACCGGGCCGGCGATCAGCGGGTTGGGCGCACTGCCCATCAACTCGATCTCAGGGTCACCTTGCAACAGATGCATCAGCGTTTGACGCACCACGGCCGAATCGTCGACCACGTAAACCTTGATCGCCATGGCGACTCCTCAAACGGGCACCGCACTCACCTCGGGCGCGTCGGGACCGACGGTCCAGCCCAGTCGCCGGTAAGCATTGCCGCCCAGATCGTGAAACAGCACCCGAACCCCATCGTGAGCGAGCGCATCGAGCGCCCAGTGGGCGTTTTGGTCGCCCACGTGCGAGGCGGTGAACTGCCCGGGAAACATGTTGCCGCCGCCGTAGACCCAGGCCTCGCACAGCAGCGGGTTGATGCCGCGTGCGCGCAGCTGCGCATACAGCGTGGACAGCGCACGCTCGGCATAGGCGGTGCTGTCGGGCATGCCCGCGACGGGCCGGCTGGCATGCACGATGTGGCACATCGCGCCGATCGTGCGCCGCGGGTCGGTCAGCACGATCGCCACGCACGAGCCCAGCAAGGTTTCGAGCCGGTCGCCACGATCGGCGCAGGCCACGTCACCCGGGTGCAGCACCTGCACGCGGCGCTCGGTGGCCACGGTGCCACCGGCCACGGCGATCATGCCGCCGCCTTGCGAAAGGCGCCGGGCGCCAGCGTTTGCAGCGGCGTCTTGCACGGAATGCGCCCCTCGGCGGTGCCGATGAAAAACAGGCCGCCCGGGCGCAACTGCGTGAGCACGCGGTCGACCACGTCGCGCTTGGTCGGCGCGTCGAAGTAGATCAGCACATTGCGCAGGAAGATCACATCGAACGGGCCGATGTCTTCGATCGGCTGGCACAAGTTGAGCTGCCCGAAGCTCACGTGCTCGAGCAGCCGCGGGTGGATCTGCACCAGCCCTTCGGAT
>NCFZ01000246.1 GCA_002281415.1 Burkholderiales bacterium 28-67-8
GAAACACGCTCAGCGAAAAACTCATCCACTCGTAGGTCAGCGCGAGCGCCAGCAGCCAGTGCAGCGCCAGCGTGCCAACGCGGATGCCGGCGGCCAGCTGGTCACGCCGCAGCAGTTCGGCACCGGCCAGGCGCAACCGATCGGCACGGCGGTGCACCGCATTCGCCAACGCCGCGCCGAAGGCACGGCGGCCCCGAGCAAACAAAAGCAACCCGACGATGAAAACGCCTGTGGCCCCGGCCGCCTTCAGCGCACCACGCAAAAGTGACGACACGTCGCGGCTTTCGCGGGTCTCGTCGATGACTTGTCGCAGCCGTTCGACGGCGCCCTGGGTGGCCTGTTCCAGCGTCTCGCCCTCCAGGGCGTCTGCGTCGCCCGCGGTGACGATCAGCGCCAGCGCACCGTCGAGCATCACGAAGCTGCCCAGGCTCTCGGAGCGCACCTCCAGCTTGCCCAGGCCGGCTCGATCCAGCAGGCGGTCCAGGTTGGCGTGGGTGCGCCGTGCGCGATCTGCCGGCGACACGCCCAGCAACGCCACCCGAAAGGTGATGACCGAGCGGTTGAAGACGACCAGCTCGCCAGGCTCATGCGAGGTGCTGGCGGTGACCTTTTCCGCTGCGCCACCTCCGGTCAGCACCGGCGAGCCGATGACGGGCAGCGTCTCCTCGGCGGCCAGCGCGAAACGGGGCCCGACGCCCAGAAGCAGCACCAGCGCGGCCGTGCACAGCACGCGCCCCCACGGCATCGAGCCCATGCCAACCCGCGATCCGACGGGGAGCAGCATCAAGCGGCTGAAGCCAACAGCGCAGGCGTGTACCCCGCATCGGCGATCGCAGCGGCCAGGCGAACCGCATCGGCTGCCACCGGATGGATCTCGACGCGTTGTGTCGACAGGTCAATGTGCACCGTGGCGCGCGGATCCACGGCCAGCACCGCGCTGGTGATGGCGGCGCTGCAGTGGCCGCAGGTCATGTCCTTGACGTTGAAAACGATCATCGCGAGCGCCCCGGGAATGTTCGGCCGGAGGATACGGCAGGCACCAGAAAAACCGCCCTGCTCTTTGATCTGCGCCCACCGGCTCTC
>NCFZ01000098.1 GCA_002281415.1 Burkholderiales bacterium 28-67-8
CAGGCTGCGGCGATCCACCAGACCATGCCACCCGGCGCCGCTGCAGTCGCTCATGAACTGTTCAGCGTGCTGCGAAGCTTCGACGACCGGGGCGCACAGCAGATCTGGGTGGAGTTGCCGCCCGCCGATGCCGAGTGGGATGGCGTCAGAGACCGCCTCGCTCGCGCCGCCGCCTGACTGAGCCGACCACAACCATTTTTTCCTTGGGAGCCCGCATGAATTTCAGAATCGATCGGTGGAGCGCTACCGCGCTGCGCAGCAGCTTGGTGGCCGTGACGGTGGCGGGGTCGCTGCTGCTGGCGTCATGCGGCGGCGGTGGCGGTGGGACCAACTACAAGCCGACCCGGATGATCGCGTTCGGCGATGAGTTCAGCGTGATCACGCCGGTTTCAGGCGGGCTCGCCATCGACGCCAAGAAGTACAGCATCAACGGGTTCACCGCGGCCAGCACCACCGTCGTGGCCAATACCGAGGCCAACTGCTACACCAACCCGTTGTGGATTCAATCTATCGCCTTCAACTTCGGTCTTGTGTTCGCCGAGTGCAACGACATCCCCAATGCGGTCACCACGGCCTTCATCAGGGCGACGCCCGGCGCCACGGTGGCCGATGTGGTGAACCAGATCACCAACTTCCTGAATGAGCCGATTGGCACGCTGGTCAAGTCCGATCTGGTCACCATCATGGTGGGGACCAACGATGTGCTCGAGCTGTACCAGCAAGTGCGAACCAGTGGCTCGACTGACGCGGCCAAGAGCGCGGCATTGACCGCCGCCACCAACCGCGGGGCCTTGCTGGCGGCGCAGTTCGACCGCGTCACCCGGTACGGGTCGAACGACAAGGCGCGTGCCCTGTACGTGCTGATCCCCGACGTGGGCTCCACCCCCTATGCCTACGCTGAAGAAGCCTTGACTGCCGGCAGCCGCGCCTTGCTCACCAGCCTGACGCGAGCCTTCAACGATCAACTGCGTTCGAAGATCACCATCAATGGACGCAGCATCGGCCAGATCAACATCTTCGACACCTACCAGAACATCGTGAACAACCCGAAGGCTGCGGCGGATGCCGGGATCCTCAACATCACCGACGCTGCCTGCGTGCCCGCCGACATCCTGCAGTGCACTTCGGCGACCTTGCAGCCGGCCACCGGCACGGCCGCTGCCGCCACCGACGCGACCTGGCTGTGGGCCCAGGACGTCTACTTCGGCCCGATCGGCCACTCGCTGCTGTCCAGTGGCGCACTCTCCATCATCAACAACAACCCGTTCTGATCGGGGCCGGGGGCGTTTGCGGCTCAGCTGCGGCGGCCCCCGCGCAGCTTCATCGTCAGGATGGCCAGCGCCAGCAGCAGCGTGACGGCATTGGCCGCGATGATCGGCCAGGCGCCTAGCATCAGTCCGTAGCCCAGCCACAGCGCCACGCCCACGGTGAAGGTGGAGTACATCGCCAGCGAGATGCCGCGCACATTGCCCGTGCGAAACGTGAGCCACGCCTGCGGGATGAACGAGGCGGTGGTAAGGGTGGCTGCGGCGTAACCCAGCAGATCCATCCAGGACAGCTCGCTCATCGGGGTGCCTTTCGGGCGCGTGTGCGCCGGGTCATTTCATCGCCTCGAGATCGCCCGGCACGTCACGCGCCGTCCAATCGATCAGCGCATCGAGCGCAGGCTTGGCGGCGCCGGCATTGGGGTGGTTGACGATGCCCACCAGCACGCACAGGTGGCCGCTGGCGGTCAGCACGTAGCCGGCCACGGCCGTCACGTCGCGCAGCGAGCCGGTTTTCAGGTGCGCGCGCCCCGGGGGCGACTTCGAACGCTTCATCGTGCCGTCCACGCCGCTGACCGGCAGCGAGCTCATCAGCTCGGACATCTGCGTGCCGGCGGTCATGTCTTGCAGCAGCCGCGCCAGCAGCTGCGCGCTCACCCGCGTGTCGCGCGACAGCCCCGAGCCGTTGTCGATCAGCACGGCGCGCCCGGCTTCGCCATAGCGGATGGTCAGCCACTGGTGCAGCACCTCGCGGGCGTTGTCGGGGGTGCCCAAGCCCCGCTGCGTGAGTGCGAGCGTCAGGAACAGCTGCTGCGCCATCACGTTGTTGCTGAACTTGTTGATGTCGCGGATCACCTCGAGCAGCGTGGGTGAGCTCACCGAGAAGGTGGGCGGTGCCGCGGGTGCCAGCCCGTCACGCACGCGTCCGCTCAATTGACCGCCCATCTCTGACCACAACCCGGCGAGCACCCGTTCGTTGTAGGCCGCAGGATCGGGGTAGGCCACGGGCCACAGCTTTTCGCCGCAGGCCGGCGAGTAGCTTCCCTTGAAGCGCAGCTGCTTCGGATCGGCAAAGTCGGCTTGCAGCGCGCTGCGCCAGTCGTTGCACACGGCGGCACTCGCACCGGTGGCCAGCGGTACGCGGCTGTCGATGCTCACGCCCGCCAGTGGGGGCTCGCTCGACACCAATGCGATGCCGCGCGATGCATCGGGCGTGAAGGTCAGCGACACCGACTTGTAGTTCAGCAGCAGCGCGTCGGCGCCCACGTTGTACGGGCGCAGCGCCTCGCCGTCGAAGTCGGCGGGGTTTTGCACGGGCACCTCGAAGGCGCTGCGGTCGAGCACGATGTCGCCGTGGATCTCACGCACACCGAGCTGCTGCACGCGCCGCAACAGCAGCCACAGCCGCTCCATCACCAGCTTGGGATCGCCCGTGCCCTTGATGACCAGGTTGCCGTCGAACACGCCGCTGCTGCCTGCTCGCCAGCTGCCTTGCAGCCACACCGGGGTGTCCCAGGTGTAGGCCGGCCCCAGCAGATCGAGCGCGGCGCTGGTGGTGAACAGCTTCATCAGCGAGGCCGGGTTGACCGGCGTTTGCGCCTGCCACGTCAAGCGCGCCGGCGCGCTGCCGGCCACGTCTTGCACCACCACCGACAGCGCTTCGCGCGGCACCTTGGCGCGGTCGAGGGCGGCGGCCACCTCGGGCGGCAGCGAGCGCATTTGCGCCGGTGCCGCAGCGGCGGCCAGGCCGATCGCCAAGCCGGCAGCAGCGCTGCGCACGAAGCGGCGAAGGGGGCTTGAGCGCACGCTGAAAGGCATGGTTTGATGATCGCATGGGTGGTGCGAACGGCAGGCCGGGCGGCAGGTGTTGGGGGCTGGCGCGGCCGCAGATAGACTCATCAGGTGACCCCCCCTTTGAGTTCCTGCCTGGCCTTCGACACGGCCACCGAGCACCTGAGCATTGCGCTGCAGGTGCGCGGCCGCGTGTGGTCGCACGAGGGCCCGGGCGGCGCGCAGGCGTCGACCACGCTGATCCCGGCCATCTTCGATCTGCTGGCGCAGGCAGGCATCGGCTTGCGCGACCTCGACGCCATCGCCTTCGGCCGCGGCCCGGGCGCCTTCACCGGTTTGCGCACCGCCTGCTCGGTAGCGCAGGGGCTCGCGTTTGGCGCCGATCTGCCGGTGCTGCCGATCGACACCTTGCTGGCCGTGGCCGAAGACGCCCGCCAGTCGCGCGGCGCCCCGGCGCACGACGACGTGTGGGTGGCGATGGACGCGCGCATGGGCGAGATCTACGCCGCGCACGCGGTGTTTGGCGCCGAGGGTTGGCAACTGCCCACGCCGCCGCTGCTGTGCACGCCGCAGGCGTTGCAGGAACGCTGGGCTGCGCAGCCGCCGGTGGTGGTGGCGGGCACGGCGCTAGTCGCTTTTGGCGAGGCGCTGGATTGCGGCACCGCGCAGCAGCTGCCCGGGGCCTTGCCGCGAGCACGCGCGATGCTGCCGCTGGCGGCGGCACTGTGGGCGAGCGGCGGTGCGGTCGACGCGGCGCTGGCGCTGCCGCTGTACCTGCGCGACAAGGTGGCGCAGACGATGGCCGAGCGCGCGGCGCTGAAGGCCGATGCGGCTGCGGCGGCATCGAACGCGGCCCTTGAGGCGGCGCCATGAACGCGGTGCTGCGCCCCTCGTACCGCTTGCGGGCGATGACGCTGGCCGATCTGGATGCTGTGCTGGACATCGAGTTGCAGGCGTACCCGTTTCCCTGGACACGCGGCAACTTCACCGATTCGCTGGCGGCGGGCTACCCGGCGCGCGTGCTGACCGATGGTCCGGCCGGCGATCGTGTGATCGGCTACTTCGTCGCGATGGAAGGCGTTGACGAGATGCACCTGCTCAACATCACGGTGACGCCCTCCGAACAAGGTCGTGGCCACGGCAGCGGCCTGCTCGACGCGCTGGTGCAGTTGTGTCGCGAATGCGATGCCGCGCAGTTGTGGCTCGAGGTGCGCCAGAGCAACCCCCGCGCGCGCGAGCTCTACAGCCGCTACGGCTTTCGCGAGGTGGGACTGCGCCGCGGTTACTACCCGGCTGCGCAAGGCCAGCGCGAGGATGCGCGCGTGATGACACTGATCGTGGATGAGGCACCCCATGGTCTGGTCTGAGCGGCAGCGTGCGATGCTCGAGGTGATGGGCCTGCGCGTGTGGAGCGCGCCAGCCGCGGCCGAGCCGGATGCCGCGGCAGCGACTGGGGTCGATGAGGCGGTGCCGTCGGTGGCACCGGCCAGGTCGCCCGCTCGTGAAGATGAATCCGTGTCGATGGCGCCCGCGCGGGACAACGTGTCCATGCCGGCGCCCGTCGTCAGCCGTCGTCCCACGCCGGCGGCGCAGCCCACGGCGGTGCCCGTTGCCGCGCCGGGCGCCGTCAACGCGGCCGGGCTCGACTGGCCCGCGCTGCGCGAGGCTGTGGCCTCCTGTACCGCTTGTGCCTTGAGCGACAGTCGTACGCAAACGGTGTTCGGCACTGGCCACCCCCACGCCCACTGGATGATCGTCGGCGAAGCACCCGGCGAGGCTGAGGACCTCAGCGGCGAGCCCTTCGTCGGCCGCTCGGGCCAGCTGCTCGACAACATGCTGCGCGCCATCGGCTTGAGCCGCCACGCCGGCGACACGCCCGATCCGGCCAAGCAGGTGTTCATCGCCAACACCTTGAAATGCCGCCCGCCGCGCAACCGCAATCCGCTGCCCGATGAGCTGGCGCGCTGCGAGGGGTTCCTGATCCGCCAGATCGAGCTGGTGCGCCCGAAGATCATCCTGGCGATGGGCAGCTTTGCCGTGCAAAGTCTGCTGCGCAGCAGCGCGCCGGTCGGCCAGTTGCGCGGCCGCGTGCACCGTTATCAGGGCGTGCCGCTGATCGTCACCTACCACCCGGCCTATCTGCTGCGCCAGCAAACGGAAAAGGCTCGTGCCTGGGACGATCTGTGCCTGGCGCTCGACACCGTCGAGGCCGCTGGATCAATCGCTGCCCGTGGCTGACCCGGTGCCGGACGCCGCCCGCGCCGCCCATGCCGCGCGCGAGCTGCGCTGGCTGCTGCTGTCGCCGCCGCTGCTCGACACCGCCAGCGGTGCACATCCGGCGGTGGTGCAGCGCTTCAGCGATGCCGAGCGACAGGCCATTGCGGCGTGGCTCGATGAACTCGACCGCCACCCCGAGTCGTTGCTGCGCTTCGTGCACCCGAGCCGCCCGAGCGAAGCTGCTGCCGATGTGCGCTGGCGTGCGCCGTCACCGCGGCTCGGCCGGCGCGCCGAGCGGCTGATGGAGTTCTTCTTGCGCGAGGGGCCCACGCACCGGCTGGTGGCCGCCAACGTCGCCTTGCGCAGCGCGCCGCAAGGCGAGCGCAACACCCGAACCACGATCGGCGAGATCGACTTCCTGCTGCAAGACGCGCAGGACCGGCGATGGCAGTGGGAGCTGGCGGTCAAGTTCTACCTGTGCACCGCCAGCGGCATGCACGCTGCACCCGCCGACTTCATCGGCCCCGACCGCATCGACAGCCTGGCGACCAAGCTGCACAAGATGTTCGACCGCCAGCTGCGCCACACGCCGCCCGAGCCGTGGGACGCGCAGGCCTGGACGCCAGCCGCGTGCACCCGCGGGCGCTTGTTCTACCGGTGGGGCGATGCGGTTCCCGTCACGCCCGGCGTGGCTGCCGATCACCTGCGCGGCGGCTGGGTCGAGCGCGAGCGCCTGGGCGAGATTCCCGATGCCGATCAGCCGATCTGGCAATCGGTCGCACGCAGCGACTGGATGGCGCCACCCCTGGCGCACGGCGCGTTGCCCGCCCAGACGCTGGCCGAGATCGGCCGGGCGATCGATGAACTGGCTGGCGCCAGTGGCCACCCAAGCCCCACCGCCACGCTGGTGGTACGGCTCGATGCCGACTCGGCCTGCAGCACGCCGGGCCGCGAGCCGCTGTTCATCGTCAGCCCGGTTTGACCGGCCGCTTCCAGGTGGCGAGCGACATCTGGCGTGCGCGCGTGACGGTGAGCTGACCGGCCGGCGCGTCGCGCGTCACCGTCGAGCCGCCGCCGATGGTGGCACCGGCGCCCAGCGTGATCGGCGCGACCAGCACGCAGTTGCTGCCCACGTGCACGTCGTCGCCGATCTCGGTGCGGTGCTTGTTGGCGCCGTCGTAGTTGGCGGTGATGCTGCCGGCGCCGAAGTTGACGCGCCGGCCCACCGTGGCGTCGCCCAGGTAGGCCAGGTGATTGGCCTTGGCGCCGTCGGCGAGCGTCGAGTTCTTCACCTCGACGAAGTTGCCGATGTGCACTTCGGCGCCCAGCACGGCGCCCGGGCGCAGGCGGGCAAACGGGCCGATCAGCGAACCCGGCCCGACGCTCACGCCCAAGGCGTCGCCGTCGATGTGGGTGTACGGGTGAATCACCGCGTCGTGGTTGATCACCGCATTGCGGATCACGCAGTTGGCGCCGATGTGCACCCGGTCGCCCAGATGCACGGTGCCTTCGAAGACGCAGTTCACATCGATGGCCACATCGGTTCCGCACTGCAGCTGTCCGCGCACGTCGAGCCGCGCCGGATCGGCCAGCCGCACGCCGGCATCCATCAGCGCGTCGGCGCGGTCGCGTTGCAGCAACCGCTCGAGCGTGGCGAGTTGCTGCGGGCTGTTGACGCCCAGCACCTCGGTCACCCGCCGCGGCTGCGCGGCCACCACCGGCACGCCCTCAGCCACCGCCAAGGCCACCACGTCGGTCAGGTAGTACTCGCCCTGGGCGTTGCGGTTGTCCAGCCGCGCCAGCCACTGCTTGAGCATGGCGGTCGGTGCGGCCATGGCGCCGGTGTAGACCTCGTTGATCGCGCGCTGTTCGGGCGCGGCGTCCTTGTGCTCGACGATGGCGGTGATGCCGGGGTCCGGGTCGCACGGGGTGGGCGCTGCGCGCACGATGCGCCCGTACCCGCTCGGGTCTTCCAGGTTGACCGTCAGCAGCGCCAGGTTCGTGCCGCCGCAGGCCTCGACCAGCGCGCGCAGCGTGGCCGCTTCGATCAGCGGCGTGTCGCCATTGAGGATCAGCGTGATGCCGTCGTCGTGCAGCAGCGGCGCGGCTTGCTGCACCGCGTGGCCGGTGCCCAGTTGCGGCATCTGGCGCACGAACTGCGGCTGCGGCGCCGGCAGCGAGGCTTCGACCGCATCGGCCCCGTGGCCCGTGACCACGATGATGCGTTCGGCATGGACGGCGCTCACCGAGGCCAGCACGTGCTGCAGTAAGCTGACCCCGGCCAGCGGATGCAGCACCTTCGGGCGGTCCGATTTCATCCGCGTGCCCTTGCCCGCCGCCATGATCACGATGTCCAACGCCATGTCCTGTTCCCCTGTGCTGCGAGCTGGTCGGTCGATTATCGGCGGCGCCTTTCGTGCGGGTGCCCCGCTGGCGGCCTGGACGCGAGCGCTGCGCCGCATCGTCTTGCTGCTGGCCGCGGCGGTGCTGATGACCGGCTGCAGCGCGGTGCGCATCGCCTACAACCAGGCGCCCGACATCGTTTACTGGTGGCTCGACGGCTACGTCGACTTCAACGACGCGCAGACCCTGCGCGCCCGCGACGGCCTCGAGGCCTGGTTTGCCTGGCACCGCCGCAGCGAGCTGCCGCAGTACGCCGCGCTGCTGGCCCGGGCGCGCGAGCAGGTGGCCAATCCCGTCACCGCCGAGCAGGCCTGCGGCTGGTTCGACGAAGCCAACGCGCGCGCCGACGCCGCCATCGAACACGCGCTGCCGCCGCTCGCCGACGTGATGCGCACCTTGAGCGAGCCGCAGCTCGCGCACCTCGAACACAAGTACGCCGAGAGCAACGAGGAGCTGGCCGACCGCTTCCTGCAGCGCAAGCCCGACAAGCGGCGCAAGGCGCAGCTCGAGCGCGCCGTCGACCGCATCGAGATGGTCTACGGCAGCCTGGACGACGCGCAGCTCGAGCGCATCGCGCAGCTCGCGCTCGACACCCCGTTCGACCCCGAGCGCTGGCTGGCCGAGCGCCGCGCGCGCCAGCAAGACGTGCTGCAAACGCTGCGCCGCCTGAGCACCGAGCAGGCCGGTGCGGCGCAGGCCGAAGCGGCGCTGCGCGGCGTGATCCAGCGCATCCGCGTGTCGCCCCAGGCCGACTACCGCGAGTACCAGCTGCGCCTGGTCCGCTTCAACTGCGGCTTTGCCGCACAGGTGCACAACCTGACCACGCCCAAGCAGCGCGCCGCGGCCGCCAAACGCTTCAAGGGCTGGGAAGACGACTCCCGCACGCTGGCCGCGCAGGCGCGGTAGCGCCGCGGCTCAGGCGTCGGGACGCAGCGTCCAGGTGACCGGAGCACCCGAGTCGGCGGCGCCGGTCGGCGTGGCGCAGGTCTCGTCGTCATCGAACGCGCGGTCACCCGCTGCGTCGGCCACGCCGGTGGCTTTGAGTTCGGTGAAGCCGAACAGCTGCCGGTCCATCATGTGCGAGGGCACGATGTTGCCCATGGCGTGAAAGAGGTTCTCGACGCGGCCCGGAAAGCGCTTGTCCCAGTCGCGCAGCATCTGCTTGATCTGCACGCGTTGCAGGTTGTCCTGGCTGCCGCACAGCGAGCACTTCGGCCCAGCGCTCGAGGTCGGTCTCGGCCACATAGGCCAGCGGGCGGATGACCACGTTCTTGCCGTCGTCGCTCACCAGCTTGGGCGGCATGCCCTTCATCTTGGCGCCGAAGAACATGTTCATGAACAGCGTTTGCACGATGTCGTCGCGGTGGTGGCCCAGCGCGATCTTGGTCGCGCCCAGCTCGCCGGCCACCCGGTACAGGATGCCGCGGCGCAGCCGCGAGCACAGCCCGCAGGTCGTCTTGCCCTCGGGGATCACGCGCTTGACGATCGAGTAGGTGTCCTGGTTCTCGATGTGGAACGGCACGTCGATGCCCGACAGGTACTCGGGCAGCACGTGCTCGGGGAAGCCGGGCTGCTTCTGGTCGAGGTTGACGGCCACCAGATCGAAGTGGATGGGCGCACGCTTTTGCAGGTTGAGCAAGATGTCGAGCAGTGCGTAGCTGTCCTTGCCGCCCGACACGCACACCATGACCTTGTCGCCTTCTTCGATCATGTTGAAGTCGACGATGGCCTG
>NCFZ01000247.1 GCA_002281415.1 Burkholderiales bacterium 28-67-8
GGTGCGCACGCGAGCCCGTGAACTGGCGCGCGTGCTGCGCCGCCGACGCAGGCGGGCGGACACCGTCGTCGGCACCGTCGAAGGTGATGCTGGGGGATTTGATGGCGGGCTGCGCTGCCAGCCGGCGTTCGATGTCTGCCAGTGCCGGGTCGCCTGCGACCAGGCCGAAGCGGTGCCGGTAGGATTGAATCACGACGTCAACAAAGTCGGGGTTGTCGAACGCTACCGCGCTGCGCTCGAAGGCGCCTGCATCGAAGGCCCAGGTGGGCGACCACAGTTTCCACAGCAGGTGGCACAGGGCGCGCCGGTCAGCCTGAAGACCGGCACGACCGCGTTCGCTGTGAAAGTAGTACTGGTACCAGAGGCTCCGTTCGTTGTCCGGCGTGTCGGGCACCATCCCCCGGGCGATGTTCTGGATGTTGTAGCTGTTCAGCGAGACCAGGCCCGCGCAGCGTTCGGGCCAAAGCGCCGCGACCACGCAGGCAGCGCGACCACCCCAGTCATAGCCGGCCAGCACAGCGCGGGGTATCTCCAGCGCGTCAAGCAGGGCCAGCAGGTCGGCGCCCAACGCTGCCTGTTCGCCCGAACGCGGTGTGTCGTCGCTCAAAAACCGCGTCGCACCAAAGCCGCGCAGGTAGGGCACGATGACGCGGCAACCCCTGGCGGCCAGCAGGGGCGCGACCTCGGCATAGGCGTGGATGTCGTAGGGGAAGCCGTGCATCAGCAGCACCGGCGGCCCGGTGGCCGGGCCAGTCTCGACATAGGCCACCTCGAGTACGCCGGCCTCGATGCGGCGAAGCGGTGTCATGGATTGCATCGGCTGCCCCTGGTCCGGATCAGTACAGCACCACACCGCGAATCGACTCGCCGCGCTTCATCAGGTCAAAGCCCTTGTTGATGTCTTCGAGCGGCATGGTGTGCGTGATCAGGTCGTCGATATTGATCTTGCCTTCCATGTACCAATCAACGATCTTGGGCACGTCGGTGCGGCCGCGCGCGCCGCCGAAGGCCGAACCTTCCCATTTGCGGCCCGTCACCAGCTGGAACGGCCGCGTGCTGATTTCCGCGCCCGCTTCGGCC
>NCFZ01000099.1 GCA_002281415.1 Burkholderiales bacterium 28-67-8
GCCGTAGCCCTCGTAGCGGATTTCCTCGTAGTGAACGCCTTCGAGGTTGCCGGTGGCCTTGTCGATGTTCTTCTTGACCGTGTCGGCCGGCATGTTGGCCGCCTTGGCCTTTTCAACCGCCAGACGCAAGCGCGGGTTGAGCGCCAGATCGGCGCCGCCCAGCCGTGCGGCCACGGTGATTTCACGGATCACGCGCGTCCAGATCTTGCCGCGCTTTTCATCCTGGCGACCCTTGCGGTGCTGGATGTTGGCCCACTTTGAATGTCCGGCCATGGAATGGCGCCTCCTGCACAGGCGATGCGATGACGCAGCCTGCCGTATTTGTTGGATAGACTGGAATTTTACGGGCCGCCCCGAGCCGCCCGGCGCTCCATCCCAGCCCGCCACCGCCCACCATTTCCGGAGCCCCTCATGGCCGAGCCCATCCTGGTTGCCAAGCACGGCGACATCGAGTGCCACTTGCTGCCCGAGCTGGCCAACCGCCACGGCCTGATCACCGGGGCGACAGGCACCGGCAAGACCATCACGCTGCAAACGCTGGCCGAGAACTTCAGTCGCATCGGCGTGCCGGTGTTCATGGCCGATGTGAAGGGCGACCTGACCGGCATCACGCAGGCCGGGCGCGTGAGCGACAAGCTCGCCGCGGTGCTCAAGGAGCGCGGACTCGACGCACCGCAGCCGGGGGCCTGCCCGGCCATGCTGTGGGACGTGTTTGCCGGCGACACCAAGAGTGGCAAGCCCGCGCAGGGCCACCCGGTGCGCGCCACCGTGAGCGACATGGGCCCGCTGATGCTCGCGCGCATGCTGGCGCTCAACGAGACACAGCAAGGCGTGCTCAGCCTGGTGTTCAAGATCGCCGACGACAACGGCTGGCTGCTGCTCGATCTGAAAGATCTGCGCGCGATGCTGCAGCACGTGGGCGACAACGCCAGCGACTTCACCACCGAGTACGGCAACGTGAGCGCGGCCAGCATCGGCGCCATCCAGCGCGGCCTGCTGCAAATCGAGGAGCAAGGCGGCAACCAGTTCTTCGGCGAGCCAATGCTCAACATCGCCGACTTCATGCAGACCGAGTCGGGCAAGGGCGTCATCAACATCCTGGCCGCCGACCAGCTGATGAACAGCCCGCGGCTGTATTCCACCTTCTTGCTGTGGATGCTCTCAGAACTGTTCGAGCAGCTGCCCGAGGTGGGCGATCTCGAGCAGCCCAAGCTGGTGTTCTTCTTCGACGAAGCGCACCTGCTGTTCAAGGAAGCGCCCGCCGCGCTGGTCGAGCGCATCGAGCTGGTGGTGCGGCTGGTGCGCAGCAAGGGCGTGGGCGTGTACTTCGTGACGCAAAACCCGCTCGACATCCCCGACAGCGTGCTCGCGCAGCTTGGCAACCGGGTGCAACACGCGCTGCGCGCGTTCACGCCGCGCGACCAGAAGGCCGTCAAGGCGGCGGCCAGCACCATGCGCGCGAAACCGGGCCTCGACATCGAGACCGCGATCACCGAACTCGCCGTGGGCGAAGCGCTGGTGAGCTTTCTTGACGCCAAGGGCCGCCCGAGCGTGACCGAGCGGGTGTTCGTGGTGCCGCCGGGCAGCCAGATCGGACCGATCACGCCGGCGCAACGCCAGTCGCTGATCGACAACTCGCTGGTCGCCGGCGTCTACGAAAAGCGCATCGACCGCGAGTCGGCCTACGAAAAGCTCAAGGGCCGCAGCGCCAGCGCGCCCGGCGAATCGGCAAGCGCCTCGCCCGCAGGATCGCGCCCGAGCGCTCAGCCTGACGCACCGGCCACTGACGACGGCGGCGGCTTGATGGGCGGGCTGAGCGACATCCTCTTCGGCAGCACCGGCCCGCGTGGCGGCCGGCACGAAGGACTGGCGCAGTCGATGGCGCGTTCGGCCGTGCGCACCATGGGCACCACGGTGGGCCGCGAGATCATCCGCGGCGTGCTGGGCAGCATCCTGGGCGGCGGCTCGCGGCGGCGCTGAGCCAGCGCTGCGGCGCAGGGCCGCAGGGGATAATCGCCCCTCGCTTAATCGAGGCTGAAGACGGCCTTTCCTGCACCGCGCCGAACGGCGTCCGCCCCATGACCGCACCCACCCCACCGACCGCGCCCGACGACACCAAGCAGCCGAGCAATTTCCTGCGACAGGTGATCGAGCGTGATCTGGCGGTGGGCACCTACGCCGGCCGCACCTTCGCCGGCACGCCGGGCGATGCGGCGCACCACGCGATGGGCGCAGCCGATCCGGCGCGCATCCGCACGCGTTTTCCGCCCGAGCCCAACGGCTACCTGCACATCGGCCACGCCAAGAGCATCTGCCTGAATTTCGGGCTCGCGCGCGACTACGGCGGCGTGTGCCACATGCGCTTCGACGACACCAATCCCGAAAAGGAAGAGCAGGAGTACGTCGACGCAATCCTCGACGCGGTGCGGTGGCTGGGCTTCAGCTGGGAGTCCCCCGATCCGCAGTACCCGGCGGCCGTGCGCACCCACCTGTACTACGCGAGCAACTACTTCGACTTCATGTACCGCGCGGCCGAAGCGCTGATCGGCGCGGGTCTGGCCTATGTCGATGAGCAAAGTGCCGACGCCATGCGGGCCAACCGCGGCGACTTCAACACGCCCGGCACCGACAGCCCGTTTCGAAGCCGCACGCCCGAGCAGAACCTGGCGCGCTTTCGCGAGATGCGCGACGGCCAGCTGGCCGATGGCGCGGCGGTGCTGCGCGCGAAGATCGACATGGCCTCGCCCAACATCAACCTGCGCGATCCGGCGATCTACCGCATCAAGCGCGCCATGCACCACAACACCGGCGGCGCCTGGTGCATCTACCCGATGTACACCTACGCGCACCCGATCGAGGACGCGCTCGAGAACATCACCCACAGCATCTGCACGCTCGAGTTCGAAGACCAGCGCCCGTTCTACGACTGGCTGCTCGACACGCTGTGCGAGCTGGGGCTGACGCGCCAGCCGCGCCCGCACCAATACGAGTTCGCGCGGCTCAACATCACCTACATCGTCACCAGCAAGCGCAAGCTCAAGCAGCTGGTCGATGAAGGCCATGTGCAAGGCTGGGACGACCCGCGCATGCCCACGCTGGTCGGCATGCGCCGCCGCGGCTACACCGCTGACAGCCTGAAGCTGCTGGCCGAGCGCAGCGGCGTGAGCAAGGCCGGCGGCTGGCTCGACTACTCGTCGATCGACATCGCCTTGCGCGACGACCTCGACCCGAAGGCCGCGCGCGCCTGCGCGGTGCTCGACCCGCTCAAGCTCAAGCTGGTCAACTTTGCTGACGTGTTTGGCAGCGAAGCCCATCAGGAGCCGTGCCACGCCCCGGTGCACCCCGGCCACCCCGAGCGCGGCCAGCGCGAGTTCGTGCTGACGAACGAGGTCTGGATCGAGCACGAAGACTTCATGGAAGAGCCCAGCAAGGGGTTTTTCCGCCTCAGCCCGCCCCGCACAGATGCCGCGGGCGTGGCCCAACCGGGCAGCAAATCGCGCCTGAAATACGGCTACGTGATCGAGTGCGTGGGCTGCGAGAAGGATGCGAGCGGCCAGGTCACCGCCGTTCTGGCCGCGCTGGTGCCCGACACCAAGAGTGGCACCCCAGGCGCCGATTCGGTCAAGGTCAAGGGCGTGATCACCTGGGTCAGCGTGGCCGCCGGCATCGCCGCCGAAGTGCGCCTGTACGACCGGCTGTTCACCGAAGCGCAGCCCGATGCGGGCGGACGCGACTTCCTCAGCGTGCTCAACCCCGCCAGCCAGAAGACCATCACCGCCTTCGTCGAGCCGGGCCTGGCCGCGGCCAGTCGCGATGAGCACTTCCAGTTCGAACGCCACGGCTACTTCGTGGCCGACCGCAAGGACCACACGGCAAATCACCCTGTTTTCAACAGGACGGCGACGTTGAAAGACACTTGGGCTAAGTAGACCCCTTGATCTGATCGGGGTCAGCCCTCAGTTCAGAGGGTCTTGGTATCGCTCACCAAAGGACGTTGACATGAAATCCTGGATCTTGGCCTTGGCCTTGGCACTCACTGCCGTACTCAGCCTGGCGCCCTCGGTGGCCGATGCCAAACGCCTGGGCGGCGGCAGTTCGTCAGGCATGCAGCGCAGCCTGCCCCCACGCAGCACGCCCGATGCGACACCCGCTAAGCCGGCGCAGGCAACCCCCACGCCGGCTCCAGCGACTCCCGGCATGGCACCCGCTGCACCGAAGCGCTCCTGGATGGGTCCGCTGGCCGGCCTGGCCGCTGGTCTCGGCCTGGCCGCACTGATGAGCCACCTCGGCATGGGCGCTGAGTTCGGCAACCTGATCACGATGCTGCTGATCGGGCTGGTCGCTTTCATCGCGATCCGCTTCGTGATGAGCCGCATGCGCGGCGCCTCGGCGCCACCCGCGATGGCGGCATCGAACAACATGCAGTTCGCTGGAGCGGGGGCCTCATGGTCACCCGGCAGCACCGCAGCGGCTTCCGTGCAGACGCCCGCAGCCAGCGCTCCTGCGCTGGCCACGACCGCTGCTGCGCCTTCGGTGCCGGTCGGCTTCGATCAGGCCGGCTTCGAGCGCATCGCCAAGATGATCTTCATCCGGTTGCAAGCCGCCAATGACAGTGCCGATCTGAACGACCTGCGTCAGTTCACCACGCCGGAGCTGTTTGCTTCGATCAAGCTCGACCTGCAGGATCGCTCGGGCGCTGCGCAACACACCGATGTGGTGCGGGTGGACTCCGAGGTGGTCGACTTCTCCGATGAAGCCGAGCAACAGATCGTCAGCGTGCGCTTCCACGGGCTCATCAGCGAAGCCGTCGGCGCGCCAGCCGAGGCGTTCAACGAGGTCTGGCACTTGGTCAAGCCACGCGATGGCAGCCGGGAATGGGCGATTGCCGGGATTCAGCAAACGCACTGACGTGGCGGGTGGAGCGTCCCGCTTCGCCTAGGTGCTCGGTGATGCGCTTCGGGTCGCTGATGACCCGCAGTTCTTCGTAGAGAGACTCAGCCTGCGGGTGGCAGCGGCGCAGTTGGTTGAGCCACTGCTTGAGCCGACCCGGGCGGTGGCGTTCGGCGAGGTCCTGACGCGCTTGCACCAGTTCCCAGAACGCGGCGACCAGTGGGTGCAAGTCGGCCCAGCCGATGGCGGTGGACGAGGTGCTCGCTGGCACGCCGTCGGCCGGGAGGCCCGCAGGCTGCGAACGGCTTGCCGCCACGATCGCCAGCGCCAATCCCGGGTCGCTGACCATGCCGCGCCCGAGCATCAACGCGTGGCAGCCTGACAGTTCTCGGCAGCGCAGCGCGTCGGCCACGTTCCATATCTCGCCGTTGGCCACCACCGGGATGCTCACCGCGGCACGAATGTCGGCCACGCGCTCCCAGTAGGCCGGCGGGCGGTAGGCCTGCGCCTTGGTGCGCGCATGCACCACCAGCTCATCAGCGCCCGCCCCGGCCATCGCCAGCGCACATTCCACCGCCCTCGCGTCGCTCTCGTTGCCCAGCCGCATCTTGGCTGACACCGGCATGTCGCGCGGCACGGCGCGGCGCACGGCCGCGACGATGGCCGCCACTTTTTCGGGGTCATCGAGCAGCATCGCGCCGCCGCCGTGGCGGTTGACGACCTTGGCGGGGCAGCCGAAGTTCAGGTCGATGCCGTGCGGCCCGAGTGCGGCCAGCCGCGCCGCGTTCTCGGCCAGACACACCGGATCAGAGCCCAGCAGCTGCGCGCGCACCGGCACGCCCGACCGGGTGCGCCCACCGTTGCGCAATTCGGGTACCACCCGCAGGAACGCCCGCTCGGGCAGCAAGGTGCCCGAGATGCGGATGAACTCCGACACGCAGCGGTCGATGCCGCCCACGCGGGTAAGGATGTCGCGCAGCGTGTGGTCGAGCAGGCCCTCCATGGGCGCGAGCAACAGCGTCATGGCGCGGCGCCGCAGCGCGTGGCGGTAAGCGTGGGGCGGCTCAAGCGGTGGCCGGTTTACCGAAGAGCTTGCGGCCCGCGGTCAACGCCACCAGCGCCAAGGCGCCCGCCAGCACGCCGCACACGCCGTCGAGCAGCGTGGGCAGCACGGCCTCCCACCACCCGCCAGCGCGGCCAGCCACGTCTTCGATCAGGTGGTGCAGCGCCGGGATGCCGTGCGTCAGGATGCCGCCGCCGACCAGGAACATCGCCGCCGTGCCCACCACTGCCAAAGCGCGCATCAGGTGGGGCGCCGCGCACAGGATGGCCAGACCGAGACGGCGCACCACGCCGGCCCAGGCGCTGCTGCCGGGGCGCAGGCTCAGGTGTAGCCCGACGTCGTCGAGCTTCACGATGCACGCCACCACGCCGTATACGCCGATCGTCATCACCACGGCGATGCCCGCCATCACGCTCAGTTGCGACAACAGCGGCGAGTTCGCCACCGTACCCAGCGTGATCGCGATGATTTCCGCCGAGAGGACGAAATCGGTGCGGATGGCGCCCTTGATCTTGTCGCGCTCGAAGGCCACCAGATCGACCGCCGGATCGGCCAGCGCCTGCATCACGCTGGCTTCGTGCGCCGCGTCTTCCGAGGCGTCGTGCAAGAACTTGTGGGCGAGCTTTTCGAAGCCCTCGAAACACAGGTACAGGCCACCCACCATCAGCAGCGGTGTCACGGCCCACGGCGCCAGCGCGCTGATGGCCAGCGCTGCGGGCACCAGGATCAGCTTGTTGAGCGCCGAGCCCTTGGCCACCGCCCAGACCACCGGCAGTTCGCGATCGGCCGCCACGCCGGCCACCTGCTGCGCGTTGAGCGCCAGGTCGTCGCCCACCACGCCGGCGGTCTTGGTGGCGGCGACCTTGGTCAGCACCGCCACGTCGTCGAGCAAGCTGGCGATGTCGTCGATCAGGGCGAGCAAGCTGGAGGCCATGGGGGGCTTTTCGTGTGGGTGGAACAGCGCGGGATCGTAGCCGCCGCGAGCGCACGTCCATGGCGAAAGGCCATGCGAACATTCCTGGCACCAAGCAGTTCAGGAGCTCTCCATGACCTCAGCACCAGACCCCACGGCCGGCGACGTTTACAGCGAGGCGCAGGCCGCAGACGAGTTGCGCCAGCCCCTGCCGCACTGGCGATGCGCCGATGGCCACATCGAGCGCGTGTTCAAGACCAGCGGCTGGCGCGCCACGCTGATGGTGGTCAACGCCATCGGCCACCTCGCCGAAGCGGCCTGGCATCACCCGGATCTGGCGGTGTCGTACGCCAGCGTGACGGTGCGCCTGACCACCCACGACGCCGGTGGCATCACCGACAAGGACTTCGAGCTCGCGCGCCAGATCGAAGCGATGGTGATGTGGCAGCCGACGCAGCCAGCCGGCGCAGCGCCAGACGACGGGCGGCCCGCCTACATCTGCCGCGACTGAGCCCGCCCGCCCCGACGCTCAGACCGCCGGCACAGCATCGTCGTCGGGCTCGAGCCCCAGAAAACCGCCGCTTTGATGCGCCCACAGCCGCGCATAGAGGCCGCCTTGCGCGAGCAGGCTGGCGTGGTCGCCTTCTTCGACGACGCGACCGTGCTCAATGACGATGAGGCGGTCCATCGCGGCGATGGTCGACAGGCGGTGCGCGATGGCGATCACCGTCTTGCCCTCCATCAGCCGGTACAAGCTGGCCTGGATGGCGGACTCGACCTCGCTGTCGAGCGCGCTGGTGGCCTCGTCAAGCAGCAGGATCGGCGCGTCTTTGAGCATCACCCGCGCGATGGCGATGCGCTGGCGCTGGCCACCGCTCAACTTGACGCCGCGTTCGCCCACATGGGCGTCGTAGCCGCTGCGCCCGGCGGGGTCGGTGAGCGAGGTGATGAAGTCATGCGCCTCGGCACGCCGGGCCGCTGACACCATGTCAACGTCGAGCGCATCGGGGCGGCCGTACAGGATGTTGTCGCGCACCGAGCGGTGCAGCAGCGAGGTGTCTTGCGTGACCATGCCGACTTGCGCGCGCAGGCTGTCTTGCGTGGCCAGGGCGATGTCCTGGCCGTCGATCAGCACGCGGCCCGACTCGACGTCGTAAAAGCGCAGCAGCAAGTTGACGACGGTGCTCTTGCCCGCACCCGAGCGGCCGACCAGCCCGATCTTTTCTCCGGGGCGGATGTGCAAGCTGAGCCTGTCAATCACCGGCTTGACGCCACCGTAGGCGAAGCCGACCTGCTCGAAGCGCACCTCGCCACGCGTGACTTGCAACGGCACGGCGCCGGGGGCATCGAGCACCGTGCGCGGACGCGACAGCGTGTTCATGCCGTCTTGCACCGTGCCGATGTGCTCGAACAGCGATGACATCTCCCACATCACCCAGTGCGAAATGCCGTTCAGGCGCAGCGCCATCGCCGTGGCAGCCGCCACCGCGCCGATGCCCAGACCACCGCGCGTCCACAGCACCAGTGCTGCGCCGGCGGTGCTCACGATCAGCAACATGCTCAGCATCTGGTTGACGATCTCGAAAGCGCTCGACAGCCGCATCTGCCGGTACACCGTGGCGATGAACTCCTGCATCGCCGCACGCACGTAGCCGGACTCGCGCCCGGCGTGCGAGAACAGCTTGACGGTGGCGATGTTGGTGTACGCGTCGGTGACGCGTCCGGTCATCAGCGAGCGCGCATCGGCCTGCGCCCGCGCCACCCGGCCGAGCCGCGGCACGAAATACCAAACCGCCACCGAGTAGCAAACCAGCCAGCCGAGAAACGGCACCAGCAGCCACACATGGAAGCCGCCCGCCAGCGTGACGATGGTGGCGAAATAGATCACCACGAAGACCATGATGTCGCACAGGATGAACACCACATCGCGCGCGGCCAGCGCGGTCTGCATCACCTTGGCGGCCACCCGCCCGGC
>NCFZ01000100.1 GCA_002281415.1 Burkholderiales bacterium 28-67-8
TGAGGTGGTGGTCAAGCTCAACGACCGGCGCGAGTTCCGCGCCAAGGTGCTGGGCAGCGACAAGCTCACCGACATCGCGGTGCTGAAGATCGACGCCGATCACCTGCCGGTGGCCGCGCTGGCACCCGCGCAGTCGCTGCGCGCGGGCGAATGGGTGGTGGCCATCGGCTCGCCGTTCGGCTTCGAGAGCACGGTGACCGCCGGCGTGGTCAGCGCAACCAAGCGTTCGTTGCCCGGCAACGGGCTGGTGTCGTTCATTCAAACCGATGCGGCCATCAACCCCGGCAACTCCGGCGGTCCGCTGATCAACCTGCGTGGCGAGGTGGTGGGCATCAACTCGCAGATCTACTCGCGCTCAGGGGGCTTCCAGGGCTTGTCGTTCGCGATCCCCATCGACATCGCGCAGCACGTCGAGCAACAGATCATCAGCACCGGCAAGGTCAGCCATGCCCGGCTCGGCGTGGGGATCCAGGAAGTCGATCAGACGCTGGCCGATGCCTTCAAGCTCGACAAGCCGGCTGGCGCGCTGATCGAAAGCGTGGACCCGGGCAGCGCTGCCGAGCGCGCAGGCATCGAGATCGGCGACGTGGTGCTGGCCGTCAACGGCAAGGCCATCGGCATGTCGGGCGATCTGCCCGCGCTGGTGGGCCTGGCGCAGCCGGGCGATGCGCTGGCCATCGACGTCTGGCGTCACGGCGCGCGCGTGACGCTGCATGCCCTGCTCGACAGCGTCAAGGTGCACGACAACCCCACCGAGCCCGCTGCCAGCCCGGCAGCCGGCGGGCGGTTCGGCCTGGCGATGCGGCCGCTGCAGCCTGACGAGCGCCGCGCATCGGGCGTGGTCGGCGGCTTGCTGATCGAGGCGGTGAGCGGCCCGGCAGCGCACGCCGGCGTGCAGCCCGGTGACCTGCTGCTGGCCATCGGCAGCGAACGGGTGGCCTCCATCGCCCAGGCGACCGCCGCCGCCAACCACTCGGGCAAGACCGCCGCCATCCTGGTGCAGCGCGGCGGCATGACGCTGTACCTCGCGCTGCGTCTGGGGTGACACGCCGTGTCGCGGCCAGGCGGGCTTCAGCCTGCCCGCCGGCCTGTCGATATCCGGATGCGAGGATCCGGCACCGCGGCCACTTCCGGCCGCAGGCTTCGCAAGGGGTACCCGATGGGCATGAGGATTTGTTCGATGCGCTGGCTCAGCGCGTGTTGCGTGCTGGCCTTGCACACGGCGGCAGCGGTGGCCGCCCCGCCGCCACTGCCGCCGGTCAATCTGGTGATTCAGATGCGGTTCGTGAGCGCGACCGACATCGCACCGGAAGACTCGACGACAACGTCGACCCTCACCGCGCCCCGACATGGCCAGGTCTACGGCACCTCGGCGATGAGCACCCAGGCCGACGAGTCGCAGGAACTGCGCGTGCTCAACGGCGAGAGCGCATCGTTCCGGTGGTCGCAGTCGGTGCCCTTTCAGTGGATGCAAGCGGCCACAGCGGGCACCACCGCCTCGAGCGGAGGCCGCGCCGGCATCGTCAACGCCGTGACCTGGCTTCAAGCCGGCCAGGCCTTGCGGGTTCAACCGCACTGGCCGGGTGGCGACCAGCCGGTGCGCCTGGAAGTGCGGCTGGAGTCCGAACGCATCGACGAACGCCCCGGAGGTGAGATGCCCGCCACATCAAGCCGCCAATCGGGCACCACGCTGGCGGTCCCGATGGGCCGCTGGACCACCTTGGCAACGACGGGCTCGGCACAGCCCGTGCCGGGCCCGTCCGCCTGGTCGACGCAGTCGTCGCAGGCCCGTGATCGGCAGTGGATTCAGGTCCGGGTGATCGCGATGTGAACGCCGCCTGAGTGAAGTTGCGTGCGGTGGATCACCCCGTCCGGATAATCGAAATCACTCCCCAACACCGGACACAAAAATGCCCAACGCACTGCGTTTCGTGATCGTCCCCAAAGTCGCGCATCCCTGGTTCGACGAGGTTCACAAGGGCGCCCGGATGCAGGCCGCCGCCCTCAGCGCGCGACTGGGCGTCGACATCGCCGTGGAGTACCTGCCGCCCGCCAGCGCCGATGCCCACGAGCAAAACGAGATCCTGGAGTGTGCCGCACGCAGTCGCCCGACAGGCATCGCCGTCGATCCGGTGGACTCGATCGGCAACATGGCGGCGATCAACCGCATACGCGAGCAGGGAACGCCGCTGGTGGTCTTCGATTCGCCCGCGCCGGATGCGGGCATCACCAGCGTGGGCAATGACTTTTCGCAGCAGGGCACCATCGCCGCCGAGCGGCTCGTCGCGCTGATCGGGCACGCGGGCAAGGTGGCCGTGATGCAGGGCTGTCCCACAGCGCCCAACCACAAGGAACGCTACGACGCGCAGCTCGCTGTGCTGGCGAGGCATCCGGGCATCACGGTGGTCGACGGCGGCTGCGACAACGACGACATCGACACGGCCCTTGCGCAGGCGTCGGCCGTGCTCGAGCGGCATGCCGATCTGAGCGGTTACCTTTGTTGCGACGCCTCCGGCCCCATCGGCATTGCAGCGGCCATCAAACGCGCGGGCAAGGCCGGCACGGTGAAGGTGGTCGGCATGGACTCGATCCGGCCCATCCTCGAGGCCATCCAGGAAGGCGTGATCGACTCCTCGTCGGCCACCATTCCGCTCATGCAGGGGTCGATGTCGGTGCTGATGTTGTGGCAGGCCTCGATCGGCGTGCGGATCCCGCATGCCATCGACACGGGCATCGAGGTCATCACGCAGGACAACGTGGACCGCTACCTGGCCGCGACCGACTGAGGCTGCGGCGCTTCTCGCGAGGACGAGGCCGGCGTGCAGCGCCGGACCTGAGCGCGCTCGCTGCGCCGCTGGGGCTCACGGCGTGAGCCCCTCATGGAACCGGCTCAGCCCGGCTGGCCGAGTTGCGATTGAACCCAGCGGACCAGGTCACCGGCTGGCATGGCGCCAGACTGCCGCGCCACCTCCTTGCCGCCGCGATACAGGATCAGCGTGGGGATGCTGCGGATCTGGTTGCGCGCACTGGCCTGCGGGTTGGCCTCGGTGTCGACCTTGACGAAGCGCACCTCGGGCAGTTGCGCCGCCGCGCTCGCGAAGTGCGGCGCCATCATCTTGCACGGTGCGCACCAGTCGGCCCAGAAATCGACCAGAACGGGCAGCCCGGTGCCATTGATGAAGGCGGTCAGGCGCGCGTCGTCGAGTTCGACCGGGTGAGTGGCCATCAGCGGACCCTTGCAGCGGCCGCACACCGGCGCGTCATGGAGCCGTTCATCGGGCACCCGGTTGGTGGCACCACAGGCGGGGCAGACGATGTTCATGGGGAGATGCTCCTTGGGCTTCGGTGGGTCGATTGGAGCGCAATTGCCGCGAGCCGTTCCAGCGCGCAGGAACACGCCCCGAGATCGCCAGGCCCGCGCCGCGCAAGCCCCAAAACAAAAGAGCCCTTCACGAGGAAGGGCTCTGTCTGGCCGGATACGGGCGCACCGCCCGGTGAATGAACCACCGGACAGCGCCGTTCGGTCACACGTGGATCAGTCTCCGCCGCGCAGGTTTTGCACCTGGAACAGGGTTGGCGGATTCAGCTTCGAATCCACCTGGCCCTTGAACTGACCCGTCGTGCAGTGCTTGCTCTGCAGGTCGACCATCGAGAACGAATCATCGATCGCGATGCCGCTGCCCTTGTTGATGGGCAGGTGGAAGTCGGGGTGCGACTTGCCGATGGTCCACGACTTCCACAGCTCGCCCTTGCGGTCATAGATCAACGTGCGGTTGATGTTGTAGACCTGAGCGTCGATGTGCAGCACGCGCTTGCTGACCGGGTGCGACGAATTGACCGGAGCGGCTTCCACCACGAACACCTTGCGCAGCTGCCAGGTGATGTCGGGGAAACAACCGCCCTGCCCGCCGAAGTTGATGAACTTGTAGCCGTCGGCTTCAGCCGGCATGTCGGTCGCGAGCTTCTGCTCGTTGTGGTTGTAGTAAGGCATCAAGATGTTCTTGGTGCCCTTGTAGGTCCACTTCATGTCCGAGATGCGGCCGTTGTAGCCCTCGAAGTCCTCGATCATCAGATCGGACCCCAGGAAGGCGTCGGTCGTCTGCCCGGTGGCCAGCCGGCGCACGCGGCGCTGGAAGCCCAGGTAGAGGTACGCGTCGCTCAGCTTGGTGTCGTCACCGTTGATCTGGATCAGCAGCTGCGAGTTCTTCAGATCCTGCGGCTCGAGCACGTTCACGTAGATGCCGCGGAACAGGTTGGCCGGCCCCGTGCGTGCGCCGTGCAGAGGTGAACCACCCCTGAATTCGTGGCGGCTGCGGGGCAGCTGTCAGCAAGACCGGCCCATTGAAGGAGGGGTCCAACGATGACGCGGGACGGCCGGTGGCCGGGACAGGCATGCGACCATTCCCGCGTGAACGGTCCATCAACCCTGCGCCGCGCGGTCTGCGTGCACTGCCAGCGCCCTCAGGCGACCTGCCTGTGCGCGCTGGCGCGGCCGACCACCCATCGCACCGAGGTGCTGGTGCTGCAGCACCCGCAGGAGCATCGCGAGGCGAAAAACAGCGTGGCGCTGCTGCGTTTGTCTTTGTCGCATTGCGAGGTGGTTGTCGGCGAGCGCTTCGCGCCAGAGGCGCTGACGGCACTGCTGCAGCGCCCCGGGCGGGACACGCGGCTGCTCTACCCCGACGTGCCCGCCGCGCCCGCGCCGTCCGCCCCGGAGACGACGGCGTGCGCGCCCCTGCGGCTGGTGGTCATCGACGCGACCTGGCGCAAGAGCCTGCGCATGCTTCTGGAGCACCCGGCCCTGGCTGCGCTGCCACGGCTGTCGCTGCACGCGCCGACGCCAAGCTGCTACGGCGCGATCCGCTCGGCACGGCGAGCCGACCAGATCTCGACGCTGGAAGCCACCGTGCAGGCGCTGGTGATGCTGGAGGGCACGTCCTTCGACGGCGCTCCGCTGCTCGACGCCTTTGGTCGCTTCGTCGCTGGCGTGGCGGCCCGGCAGCGGCCCGCGGCATCCTCGGTCCAGGCGTAGTCCGCCGCCGGCTGTTCGATTCCCCGTCCGGCACGTACAGGACGTCCAGCGGGTGATGCTGGGCATGAGTGGCTGAGTGTTGGAAGCTCGACCACTGAACGATCACAAGGCCCGCGCTGTGCGGGGCTCAGACAGAGCCCTTCACGAGGAAGGGCTCTGTCCGACTGGACGTGGAAGCAGTCACGAGCGAATCGCCCGCCAAAGCGTGTCTTGGCGTCCTCACCTGAGGAACTCGTTGGTGTGCAGCCAACTCGTGCGTCGCGTCTCATGGGAGACGATCCAGCCACTGCCCCGACGATCGCGCCGATCGGGCGCTCTTGCGTGACCACGCACGCACCAGAGCGCCTCGGAGTCGGGGCGCGGTGCGACGTGGCGCTGCGCGTTCAGAACGTTTCCCAGTTGTCGGTGCCGATCTGAACGGACGCTTGGGACGACGGAATGGACTGTGCGACGGCAGGCGCTGGCTTGGCCTTGAACTGTGGTCGAGTGACGTTCAAGGCCCGATCCGGGCTGCGACGCTCGATGTGCCGTGCGTTCGCCGCCGGGGTCGCTGCACCCGACCGGCTCCCTGAACTTTCTTGTCGCGTCAGCTTGAAGACGGCCACGGCTTGCACCAATTGATTCGCCTGGGTCTTCAGGCTTTCAGCGGCAGCGGCGCTTTCTTCCACCAACGCAGCGTTCTGCTGTGTTGCCTGATCCATCTGGCTGACTGCCTCCCCGACTTGCTGCACGCCCGAGCTTTGCTCGACGCTGGCCGCGCTGATCTCGGCCACGATGTCGGTCACTCGCCGGATCGAGGACACGATCTCGTCCATCGTCTGGCCGGCCTGATCCACGAGCGCCGTGCCTTTTTCGACCTGTTCAACGCTTCGGCCGATCAACGACTTGATCTCCTTGGCCGCTTCGGCGCTGCGATGGGCCAGGCTGCGGACTTCGGATGCCACCACCGCGAAGCCCCTGCCCTGTTCGCCGGCTCGCGCGGCTTCCACGGCCGCGTTCAGCGCCAGGATGTTGGTCTGGAAGGCAATGCCGTCGATCACGCTGATGATCTCGCCGATCTGACGGCTGCTGTCGTTGATGCCTTGCATGGTGGTGACGACTTGGCCGACGACTTCGCCGCCACGTGCAGCCACCACCGAGGCGCCCTGCGCCAGCTGATTGGCCTGCTTGGCGCTGTCGCTGTTGTTTCGCACGGTCGAGCCCAACTCTTCCATGGTGGCTGCGGTCTGCTGCAGCGCGCTCGCCTGCTGTTCGGTGCGGCCGGACAGATCTTGGTTGCCCTGAGCGATCTGGGCACTGGCCGTGGCCACAGACTCCGAGTTTCCGCGCACGGCCGTCACGACGGACACCAGGCTGTCGCGCATGCGGGCCAGCGCAGCCAGCAAGCTGTCGTTGTCCCCAGGCCGCACCGAGATGTCCACCGTGAGATCACCCTGAGCCACTGCGTTCACCGCGGCCGCAGCCACGCTGGGCTCGGCACCCAGTTGGCGAAATACGCTGCGGGTCAGCAGCAAGCCGAGCGCACCCGTCAGGGCAAACAGAACCAGACCGCCAAACAGCAGCGTGGAGTCGGTGGCCGACATCGTCGAATCGAGTGCGGCCGAGCGCACCACCAACAAATCTTGTTCAGCCTTGGCGAAGTCAGCAACCTCGGCGCGGAAGGCGTCCATCGCAACCTTGTCTTTGCCAGCGCTGAACTCGCGCAGCAGATCGTCCAGCGGCTCCTTGCCGAGAGTGACGTTGCGGCGCACAGTGAGCAGGTTGTTGGCAACCTCCATGAACTGCTTGTGATCGGCCAGCATCCTCTCCAGGCGGCCCTGCTGCGCGGGGTTGTCCGAGGTCAGCGACTTGGCCTTCTCGAAGGCAACGCCGAATCCCTGCGATCCCTTCGTGAAGGGTTCCAGGAAATTCTCGTTGCCGCCAGCAACGAAGCCACGCATGCCGGTCTCGATGTTGACCATGTTCAGCAGCATGCTGTTGGACTCGGCCAGCACCTGGTAGGTGTGCGTGTTCCATTTCACCGTGTCGCGCAACTTGCCGTTGTTCAGCAGAGCAACTCCCATCAGCACGCTGGTCAGAGCGAGGATGGCCGCGAAAGTGAGAGTCAAGCGCTTCTTGAGGGTCCAATGGTCAAACATCGCAGTACTCCTTTGACGGGGTTGGTTGGCGGGCTGTGCGCGGGCGACGGGCCGCCCCGCCCCGTCCTCACTCATCACTGTTGGTCTATCGGCAAGCCATCGACGTACATGAGCAGGTTCGGCAAGACACCTGCCAAAGTCGAAAATCGGCGATGCCGGGACTTGATCAGCGTTGGATCACGGAATGAACACAAGGCCCGCATCCATGGGCCTTGTAGTGCCTGAGCCAGCGCCCTGGGGCTATCGGTACCGCCGCGAACAGCGGCAGAGAATGCCCACGGCAATGGCGACCATCTGCCCCGAAAAGAGGCCTGGGATGCTCGACCAGAGACCGCGCCACCGCCCGCAGGCCCGCGCTGTGCGGGGCTCAGACAAAAAAAGAGCCCTTCACCGGGAAGGGCTCTGTCTGACTGGAGGTGGAAGCAGTCACAAGCGAACCGGTCTCGGTGCAGGGCCTGTTAACAGGGAAATTTGCAGGGAATTTGCGAGGGATTCGAGCGCAAGGGGGTGTTTTGGCGCCCTTACCTACCGGGAAATCAAAGGGTTACGGGCGGTTGGGTGAATTTCCCGAAATGCGGAACAGGGAAATATCAGGGATGTGGAAGGGAAGGCTGAGGGGCTGCCGGTTCCAGGTGCTCACAGAATCGCCCGGAACCCAGATCGCCGTCGCCTAAGGCCGGTGTGTGTGCCGGTGATGGACGTCGGGATAGTGAGGGTGCTCGTGCGTGATCACTTCATGCCGGTGCGAATGCACATGCGGCGCGTCGCCGCGCCATGCAAAGGCATGCTCGTGCCGATGATGCTCGTCGTGGCGGTGCTCATGCGCATGCTCCAGCGGCTCGTGGGTGTGCTGGTGCACGTGGCGCTCTCGAATGTGCATCCACACGCCCAGTGCCATCAAGCCCGCGGCCAGCCAGAACGTCGGGCCCGGAACGCTGTGCCACACGGCCAGCGAGATGATCACGCCGAACAGGGGCGCGACGCAGAAATAGGCACCGGTGCGCGCCGTGCCCAGCGTGCGCAGCCCCACCACAAACAGCGTCAGGCTCAGGCCGTAACCGAAGAACCCGACCAGCAGACTGCCCCACACGCCGGGCAGCGACGGCCAGCTTGCCCCGCTGCCCAGCGCCAGGGCCGTGTTGAACGAGCCCGCGACGAGACCCTTCAGCGCAGCCACCAGCATCGCGTCGTTGGTCGACACCTTGCGCGTGAGGTTGTTGTCGATGGCCCAGCAAAGGCAAGCGACCACGATGAACAGCGACCCCGGTGTGAAGGACGTGGTGCCGCCGGGCTCCCACGACAGCAGCACGCCGCCCTGGGGGGTGTAGCGCATGGCGTTGGCCACTAGGTCGCACACCATGCGTTCCAGCAGCAAAGGATTGCTGCGCACCTTGCACAGGCTGGGCAAGACCCGCCAGCGCAGGCCCGTGTGCTGTGCGCGCGTGGCAAACAACAAGTCGATTCGCTCCAGCATGTCCTGCACCGAAATGTCCTCGAGTTCCGGCTTCAGCTCGTCGCGGTCGAGTCGCACGTGCATGGCCAACGACGACAGGAGTTCGTCGGCGGCGAACACCGCCGATTGCATCTGCTTCAGCGCATCGGGCGAGATGGCGCCGGCTTGGCGACGCACCATGCTTTCGGTGGCCAGGCTCATCGCGTAAATGGGTT
>NCFZ01000101.1 GCA_002281415.1 Burkholderiales bacterium 28-67-8
TGCTGTCGGACTCGGAGATCCCGAGATTGCGCGTGTACTCGCAGATGAAGTGCAGCACGTTCCGATGACTCTGCATGACGCCCTTCGGGCGCCCTGTGGACCCGGACGTGTAGAGCACATAGGCCATTTCCTCCGGAGCCACGTCGGGCCAGCTCCGAGTGGCCACTTGATCGGAATCGATCAAGTGGGTGTCCACCACGATGAGGTTGGACTTGCCGTCCAGCATCTCGCGCGCCTGGTCGATGCACAGTTCTTCCGCCAGAAGCGCATCGGGCTCACTGTCACCGAAGATCAGCGCAAGGCGCGCGGCTGGGTATGCGGGATCCAGCGGGACATAGGCCTTTCCTGCACGCAATGCGGCGAGCATTGCCGCACACATGGGCGCGTCGTGAGTGAACAGCAGTGCCACGCGGCCACGGTCCGGCCCGCACTTGTCAACGATCAGACCTGCGATCTGATCAACGACGTTGGCCAACTGCCTGTAACTCCAGACATGGCGCTCGGTGACGATGGCCAATTGATCCGGATGCCTCGCCACCACACCGAGGAAGCGTTCAACAATGGATTGCTCGATCTCCTCGCGAGGAAAGAGACCCTTGTTCAGCCCGTGGCCAGCCCGACGGGGCGCACATTGCGTCACCGCCGGCAACGGCAAGTCCGCGGCCGCCGGTTCCAGGTGCACTCGCTCATCCATGCGCCGCAATCTCGACGTGCTCAATGTTCACTTCGCCCATGTCGATGCGCAGGAAGTCGGGGGCCATCCTCACCATGGCCTCGACCGCGTCCGTCACCCAGATCCGGTGATTCGGAACGCGGCCGGGTTGGGCCAGCAGGCCTTGCTCGGAAAGCACAGCTTGCAACTGGGTCGCCGTGGCCACGCCGCCGTCCACAACCGCCACCGCAGCAGGCAGCAGTTGCCTCAGCAGCCTGCGCATGCGGGGATAGTGCGTACACCCGAGAACGATCACGTCGGCTCGGCCCACGAGGTCGCTGATGTAACGATCCAGCGTCAGCATGGGTACAACACCATCCACCCAACCCTCCTCGACCAGAGGCACCAGCAGCGGACAGGCGCGGCCGATGACTTCGCACTCAGCCCCCAACCGGCGTAGCGCCGAAAGGTAAGCGCCGGAACGTATCGTTCCGGCGGTCGCGAGGATGGCAATGGCACCGCCGCGGGACACCTCCAGGGCAGCCCTTGCCCCTGCCTCGATCACGCCAATGACAGGTACGCTGAAAGTGGAGGACAGCAATGGCAGCGCCACAGCGCTCGCCGTGTTGCACGCCACCACGAGCACCTTGACTCCTGCGCGAGCCACCAGCGCCTGCGCGCACTCGAGCGAATATCGAATCACGGTATCGGCGCTGCGTGTCCCGTATGGGACTCTCGCGGTGTCCCCAAGGTATACGGTGGACTCACCCGGAAGCAACTGCACGATGTGATCGAGAACGGTCAGCCCGCCGACGCCAGAGTCGAATACCCCGATGGGTCGGTTGTCAAATGGCTTCTCGTTCATCGTCGCTGGCATCAGGAAACTCTAGGTTGGAGGCCACGCTGGAACCATTTGCGTAGGACGGGCAGCCATTCTGGTAAGCCCCCTGAACACACGACAGCCCAAGCCGGTGGCGGCCATGCGAATCTACCTCACGAGGCAGATCGACCCAGGCTTCAGCGGCCCGGCAATCACGGCCGCTCGCCGTGCCCCCTGCCCTGAACCACGGCCTGGTCCAGCAGGCGGCGGGCCAGCGCGAAATCGAAGGCATCGAGGGCGGCTTGCATGTCGCGCATGCGCTCGCCCATGACCGGCGCGAAGACGGCCGACAGGGCTTGCCAGACGTCCCTCGCACGCGAGTCGCCATCGGCGAGCAAATGCCCGAGGTACGCCACGAAGCCATCGATGCGCCCGGCGTCATCGGCAGGTGTCGGCGATACCGCAGTCACCGACTGGCCGATGGGCATGCGCAGGGTGAACCAGAACGTGCTGCCCTGACCCTCCACCGTGTCGAACCCGAGTTCGCCGCCCATCAGCGCAACGGTACGCTGCGCCAGCGCCAGTTCGAGCCCCAGGCCATCGAAGGCTCGGGTCGAGGAGTTGTCCGCCTGCTCGAAGGCCTGATACAGCCGGGTCTGGTACTCCGCGGTCAGGCCGATGCCCTGGTCCTGCACCTCGAAGCGCAGCGTCACGGCGCCCGGATGGCTGGCCGCCTGCAGGACCCGCAAGGTGATGTGACCGGCCTGCCCGCCGGAAAACTTGACCGCGTTGGACATCAGCGCGCTGAGCACCTGGTGCAGCCGCAGCGGGTCACCCCTCAGATCGGGCGGCAGCTCGTGCGCCAGTTCGCGTCGCAGCCGCAGCCCCTTGGCGCGCATCTCGTCGGCAAACTCGCGCTCGACACGCTCAACCAAGCGCAGCAGGTTCAAGTCGATCACCTCGACCCCGAGGGTGCCGGCCTGCGTCGCGGCGAAGTCGGTCACCGCCTCGATGCGCCGCAGCAAGTGCTCCTGCGCCGTCTTCACGCCCGCCAGCAACTCCTGTGCGCGGGCGCCCTGAACCTCGCGCCCCAGCAGGTACGTGAAGCCCATGACATGGTTCATCGGCGTGCGCAGCTCGTGGCCCACCTTGCCGAGAAACGCGGTCTTGGCGCGATCGGCCGCGCGCGCCTCGTCGGTGGCCTTTGCCAACTCGACCGTGCGCTGGTGGACGCGCTCTTCGAGGTGATCGTGGTGGCTCTTGAGCTCGAGGTGCAGCCGGATGCGCGCGCGCAGCACGTCCTTGTTGACCGGCTTGTGGACAAAGTCCACGGCCCCGCCGGCCAGCGCCAGCGTCTCGCTGGCCGGCGAGGCGTCGGCCGTCACGAAGATCACCGGGATGTCGCGCGTCAGGGCGCCTTGCTTGAGCGCTGCGCACACCGCGTAGCCGTCCATGCCCGGCATCATCACGTCGAGCAGGATCAGGTCGGGTTTGTCGCCGGCCAGCAGTTCCAGCGCCTGCGGCCCGGACGTCGCCACGCTCAGCTCGTAGACACCGCCAAGCAGCGCCACCAGGGTGGCGATGTTCGAGGGCTCGTCGTCGACGATCAAGATCGTCGTGCGGGGAGTCTGGCGTGTGGTCATGCCCAGTCCTTTTGATATCGCTCGATAAACGTGTCCAGCCGCTGGCGCGCAGCCGGGAAATCGAAAGCCGCGACCGCACCGGCCACGCTGGCGTAATGGTTGGCTGCGGATGTGCCGGACAACAGCGCTTCGATCTCGGCGCTGCACGCGCTGGCCCGAACACGCCCGGCCTTGAGTTGCTCCATGAGCTCGCTCACCAGGGGCCGCAGCACCGTCATGTCGCCAGGCGCTGCGCGCATGAGGCCCGCGCCCGGCATGGCCGCACGGTCCGGCGTGGCCGACGACAGCCCGGGCACCGGCAGTGCCTGCACCGTGCTGCCACGCACCACCGTCAGGCGGAGCGTGAGCCAGAAGGTGCTGCCCTTGCCGACGTCGCTGTTCACACCGATGCGCCCGCCCATCGCCTCGACCAGCTTGCGGCAGATGCTCAGGCCCAGGCCGGTGCCGCCGTAGCGGCGTGTGGTGGAGTTGTCGGCCTGCTGGAACGGCTCGAACAGCCGCGCGGCCTGTTCTGGCGCCAGCCCGATGCCCGTGTCTTGCACCATGATCTTCAAGTCCACGGTGTGCAAGGTTCGCGACTCGCACGTCGCACGAAGGCGCACGACGCCTTCGTGGGTGAACTTCAAGGCATTGCCGAGCAGGTTGTTGATGACCTGTTGCAGCCGCAGCGCGTCGCCCATCAGAAGCTGCGGCACATCGGCTGCCACCTCGACGGCCAGATCGACGTGCTTGTGGGCGGCCACGACGCCAAACAGGCCTTTGCTTTCGCGCAGCAACTCGGCGATGCTCAGCGGTGCCTGTTCGATCTGGATCTGGCCCGCATCGATCTTGGAGTGGTCGAGCACGTTGTTCAAGATCCCCATGAGCAAATGGCCCGAGGTCTGGATGCGTTCGAGATAGCTGCGCTGCTGCGCCGTCAGCTCGGACTCCTGCAGCGCGTCCGCCAGGCCGATCATCGCGTTGAGCGGCGTGCGAATCTCATGGCTCATGTTGGCCAGGAACTCGCTCTTGGCCTGGCTGGCCGTCTCGGCGATCTGCTTGGCCTCGATCAGCTGGCGCTCGGCCGCCTTGCGCGCGGCAATGTCGGTGGCCACGCCCATCGCGCGAATCGGCTCGCCGCTCGCCGAGCGTTCAATCACGCGCCCCCGACCCTTGACCCACACCCAGCGGCCGTCCTTGTGCAGCACGCGGTGCTCGGACGAGTAGTTGGGCGTCTCGCCACGCAAGTGCCGAATGAGTGCGCGACGCACCTTGTGCCGGTCTTGCGGATGGATGCGCAACATCCAGCTCGACAGGAGTGACGGAACCTCGTCGGCGGTGCAGCCCTGGATCCCGGCCCAGCCGGGGCTGAAGTTCACTACGCCGCTGGGCACATGCCAATCCCAGGTGGCCATGCCGGCACCGGCCAGCGCCAGGTCCAGCAAGTCCCGGTTGTGGCCGAGCGTCGCCTCGAGCTCGCGCTGCGCCGAGACATCGCGGTTGATGCCCACCATGCCGATGGCCTGGCCGTCGGCGTCGTACTCGATGACGGCCTGGGCCTCGACGTACCGCACGGGGCGCCCCGGCACCAGGACTCGAAACTCCTCGCGCCACGCCGCAGAGTCCTTCACCGAGCGAGCCAGGCTGGCCTCGGTGCGCGACAGATCACCAGGGTGCAGACGGGCGCACCACAGGTCGTAGTAGGCGTTGCTCTCGCGCATCTCGGGCGGCACGTCGTACCACTCGCACATGCGGTTGTCCCAGAACAGCTCGCCACTGTCGAATTTCCAGGCCCAGATGGCCATAGCCGCGGCATCGGTGGCCAGCACCAGGCGGGCCGTGGCCTCGCTCAGGTTGCCCGTTCGCTCACGGACCTGCGCCTCCAGGTTGGCATTGAGCTCGATGACCCGGTTTTGCAGCAGCCGCTCGCGCGTCATGTCGACGAGAGTGCCGATCATCCGAATGGGCGCGCCGCCCAGCCCCCGCTCAGCCACCAGGCCGCACGAACGCACCCACACGTAGTCACCGCTCTTGTGGCGCACCCGGTAGTCGGCGGTGTAGCGCGACGTCAGGCCCGCGAAGTGCTGTTGATGCCCGTCGCGCACGCGGGCTGCATCGTCGGGGTGCATGCGCTTCAAGACGAGGTCAGCGGCCATGACCTGATCGTGTTCATCCTCGCCCAGGATTGCCATGTAACGCGCGGACAGCAGCGCGGTGCCGGCCCCGACGTTCCAGTCCCACACACCGAGCTGGCTGCCTTCGAGGGCGACTTCCCAGCGGGATTTCGTCTCGCGCAAATCGGCGGTGGCCTCGATCTGCGCCTCGGCGAGCTCCTGCTCGTGCTTGAGCAGCGCGTCCACCTGCAATCGTCGCCGGTAGGCCAAGACCCACACCAGCCCCGCCAGGGTCAGCAGCGCGAACATCCCCACCTTGTCGATGGCCTGGTCCTGCCACGCGGCATAGGTTTCCGATGCGTTGCGGCTCACGACCACAACGAGCGCCTTGTCGACGGGGCTCGTGGCGGCCGAGATCGACTGCATCGCGACCATGGCGGTGTCACCCGCGCCCACCAGCTGCCCCGAATAGAAGCTGCGCGAACGGCCGCTGCGCAAGTGACTGTCGAGGAGTGCGGCAGAGGCCGTACCCAGGTCCGATCCAGGCTCGGCACCGGGGGCTTGATGCGTGACGAAGATCGCCCCGTCCTGATGAATCAGGGTGACCGCCACGCCAGGCGCGTAGGCCGTCACTTGCATCAGCACCTCAAAGCTCTCGGGGTCGAGGACGGCGAGGACACAACCCGCGAACCGGCCGTGTGCATCGACCACGGCGCGGCCCAGACTGACCGTACGCACCTTGCTCAGCGGCGTGACGAAGGGCTGCGAGACGTACAGCATGTCCGGGTCGTGGCTGCTGCGGATCGCGCGGTAGCGCTGGGTGTCACCAAAGGACATCCCGATCAACTGCGGGTGATTGCTGGCAATGGCGACACCGTCGGCATCGAGGACCATGACAGCGCGCACGCCGGTCAAGGCCCGTGCATGGGCGATCAGGTGCTTCGTCGCGTTCGAGTCCGGCCGCAGCGGCAAGGGAAACTCATCACGAAGGACGCTCAGCCCGGTGGAGGTGGATTCAAGCAGGCGAGAGAGGTTCTCGTTGACGGACGACGCCTGGTCCGTCAGCCGCTCCCGCGTGGCGACCTCAAGGGCCTTGTGGTCGCCACGGATGTCCGAGCCCAGAAAAGCGGCCAGGCTCAGCCAGGCCGCCCAAAAGACCAACCACGGGCCGAACCGCTCCCGCCACGAGGGTCGTGGGATTCGGGATGTGACGTTGGGCAGCACGGGGCTCGGCTCTGTCGCCATGGGAGGTGTCTGGTGAGCCTCAGTTCATCGCCAGCGCGGGCTGCTGGCGAAGGGTCAGGACCAACGCTGAATGTACCGGAGCACCCACGGCTTCAGGGCACGAGCCAGTCGACGCCCGAAGCCGACAGCCGGCCGCGGCGATGCCCGTCGGCGGACAGCTCCAGCCAGTCCATCGATTGAACCCGGGCCGTCAGGATCGCCAGGTGGTGCCGATCACCCGCTGCCACGCACCCATCGGAAAGCCGCGCGCCGGGCGCACCGGCGCCAAGGTAGTCGGCGGCAGCCGTGGCCGAGGTCGACACCGCCAGCCAGGCGGCATCGACTTGCGGGCCGCTGACTTGCACACTGAACGCCGCCTGAACCCGCAACTGCCAGTTCAGCCGCCGGCTCCAGAACACCAGGCTGGCCGACGGTGCGGCGCGCAGCTGGGCCACTTTCGGGCTGCGGCTGTCTGTGTAGAAGGTCAACGCCTGCGCCTCGCCATCGGCGCGCCGCAGCACGACGGTGCGCGCCTGCACGCTGCCATCCGCGCCCGTCGTGGCGAGCACCGGGGTGCGCCATTCGTGCTCGCGGTCCTGAGTGGCGCACTGCAACTCCTCCCAGACACGGGCATGGGTGGGCTGATCGGTGGGGGGTGAATGGCTCATCGACGGTGACCTTGGGAGCGGCCGGGCGGGTAAAGGTTCAAAGGGCCGCCAGTGTCCACCCGGATCGGGCCCGGGTGCCGGGGCGTTGGGGCATTTGACCCAGCGCGGGGGACTTGCCCCAACCGACACGGCGTGTGTTTTGCCCCCGTCAAACAAAAACTCCTTTGCAAATCAATCACTTGGCCTCATTGAGGCATGCAGCCGTGCGCTGGCACGGCCTGTGCGCTCAGTCAGGTACACGCCGGCACATCGGTGTTGCCCGATCCGCCCAGCCCGCCTCAGGAGAGAACCATGAAACACCCCTCGACCGCCCCCCACGCCGCCATGCCGCCGCGCACGGGTTTCACCCGCCTGGCGCTGGCTGCGCTGTGTCTGGTCGCCGCCGCCGGCGCCGCTCAGGCGCAGTCCATCGTGATGGCCGGCAACTACCAGAACTTCGACGTGCTCAACAACACCGGCGCGCCGACCTACGGCTTCGAGATGGAAGTTCGCGGGGTGAGCTCGAAAGACCTGACGCGCATCTTCCCGTCCAACTTCGAACCCACCGTGATCCGCTACGGCGTCGGCACGGCCACCGACTTTCCAGGTGGCGTGATCGTGCGCTGGGCAGCCACCTACCAACCGGCGAGCGGGACCTGGTCCACGTCGACCCCGGTACCACTGTCGCTGGCCTCGGTGCCCGGTGAATCGTGCTGGACGTGGGGCATGCCAACGACCTACGCCACGGCCGGCTGCGAGCACTTCGGCATCAGCACGAGCGGCGCGAATCCGACGTCCATCACCTACCGCTGGCTGGTGCGCGACCCGGCCAACCCCGGCACGCTGGTTGGCAATTCGACCTACGTCAACATCCCGGCGCCCGTATGGACCGTGGTGCCGCCGGCCAACCCGGCGCTGCCGCCAGTGGTGGTGGCCGAGGTGCAGGCGCCGCCCGCACCGCCAGCGCTCTACGGCGAGGCGCAGTGGGTCAAGGTCTACAAGACCGAGCAGCAGGCCAAGGTCGACCTCATCCAGCTCATGGGCGACAACCACGCCGTCGTGCCAGAGGCGGCCGCGCAAGTGGAGGTCGGCTGGTCGCTGCTGCAGCGAGACCCCCCGGCAGCAGCGCATGCCTCGGCAACGCCCTGACCTGCACGGTGACGGTGAATGCTGCAGCAGCGATGACCGCGACCTTCGCGGCGCCAGTGGCTGGCGCTGGTGGTGGCGGCGGCGGCGGTGGTGGCGTTGCGGCTGGCGGCACGAGCTTCACGCTGTCGGTCACATTGGCCAATGCCGGCACCGTGACCAGCACACCGTCGGGCATCAACTGCGGCGTCACCTGCTCGGCCAGGTACAGCTCAGGTACGGCCGTGTCGCTGAGCGCACTGCCACCTCCGGGGCTGGCGTTCCAGGGCTGGAGCGGCGCTTGCACGGGACTTGACCCGAACGGCTGCAAGGTGACGATGAATGCCGACACCAAGGTCAAGGCGTCGTTCTCGAAGTGACACCCGGCTGACCCCAGCCAGCGAGGCGCCACCCGAAAGGGCGGCGCCTCGCGCTGCTTTGGGCGGGGCAAAACCGCGAGATTCCAACCGGGCAATTCGACACGCTAGCGCGTGGCGGCCACACAGCGCGTATGCGGCGCACAAAGAGAAAAGGGATCAGCCCGTTAAGGCTGATCCCTTCCAATTCTTGG
>NCFZ01000102.1 GCA_002281415.1 Burkholderiales bacterium 28-67-8
CATCACCACGCGGATGAAGAAGGCCAACAACTTCACCACCGGCCAGATCTACAAGAGCGTGCTCGAAAAAGAGCGTCGCGGCGACTACCTCGGCAAGACGGTGCAGGTGATCCCGCACGTCACCAACGAGATCCAGGATTTCGTCAAGCGCGGGGCCAGCGCGACTGGCGAAGGCGAGCCGGAATTTGACGTTGCCATCGTCGAGATCGGCGGCACGGTGGGCGACATCGAGTCGCTGCCGTTCCTCGAGGCCGTGCGCCAGATGAGCCTGCGCATGGGCCCCAACAACGCTGCTTTCGTGCATCTGACCTACGTGCCGTGGATTGCCGCGGCCGGCGAGTTGAAGACCAAGCCGACCCAGCACACCGCCCAGAAGCTGCGCGAGATCGGCATCCAGGCCGATGTGCTTCTGTGCCGCGCCGACCGCCGCATCCCGGACGAAGAGCGCGAAAAGATCTCGCTGTTCACCAACGTGCCGACCTGGGGCGTGATCTCGATGTGGGACGTGGACACCATCTACAAGGTGCCGCGCATCCTGCACGAGCAGGGCCTCGACGGGCTGATCTGCGACAAGCTGCGCATCAACACCCCGCCGGCCAACCTCAAGCGCTGGGACGATCTGGTCTACGAAGTCGAGCACCCGCAGCGCGAGCTGACCATCGCCATGTGCGGCAAGTACACCGACCTGTCGGATTCGTACAAGTCGCTCAACGAGGCCCTGCGCCACGCCGGCATGCAAAGCCACGCCAAGGTCCGCATCGAGTACTTCGACTCCGAATCACTCAACGACGACAACTTGCATCAGCTCGAAGCGTTCGACGCGGTGCTGGTGCCGGGTGGCTTTGGCAAGCGCGGCGTCGAGGGCAAGATCCTCACCGCCAAGTTCGCCCGCGAGCACAAGGTGCCCTACCTCGGCATCTGCCTGGGCATGCAGGTGGCCACCATCGAGTACGCGCGCCACATGGCCGGCCTGAAGGACGCCAACAGCACCGAATTCGACCCGCACACGCCGCACCCGGTAATCGCGCTGATCGAGGAGTGGCAAGACGCCGACGGCTCGATTCAAAAGCGCAACGTCAGCTCCGACCTGGGCGGCACGATGCGTCTGGGCGCGCAAAGCTCCGACGTCAAGCCGGGCACGCTGGCCCACGAGATCTACGGTGATGTGGTCACCGAGCGCCACCGCCATCGCTACGAAGCCAACGTGAACTACCTTGAGCAGCTGGAAGCGGCCGGTCTGGTGATCTCGGCGCTGACGCAGCGCGAGCACCTGACCGAGATCGTCGAGCTGCCGCGCAGCGTGCACCCGTGGTTCATGGGTGTGCAGTTCCACCCCGAGTTCAAGTCGATGCCGTGGAGCGGCCACCCGCTGTTCAACTCGTTCATCACCGCGGCGCTGGCCCACCAGGACGCGCGCGCCCAGGGGTTGAAGGCATGAAGCTGTGCGGACATGAGGTGGGCCTGACCCAGCCGTTTTTCCTGATCGCCGGCCCGTGCGTGGTCGAGTCCGAGCAGCTGCAAATGGACGTGGCCGGTGCGCTCAAGGAAATGACCGCCGCGCTGGGCATCCCGTTCATCTTCAAGAGCAGCTACGACAAGGCCAACCGCACCAGCGACAGCGGCTTTCGAGGTCTGGGCGCCGAACGCGGGCTGGAGATCCTGGCCAAGGTCAAGCGCGAACTTCAAGTGCACATCATCACGGACGTGCACAACGAAGCCGAGGTGGCCGCCGCATCAGCGGTGGTGGACGTCCTGCAAACGCCTGCCCTGCTCAGCCGCCAGACTGATTTCATCCAGGCGGTCGCGCGCAGCGGCAAGCCGGTGAACATCAAGAAGGGGCAGTTCATGGCGCCCCACGACATGAAGAACGTCATCGCCAAGGCCCGCTCTGCGGCGCGCGCAGCCGGCCTGCTCGAAGACAACTTCATGGCCTGCGAACGCGGCGTGAGCTTCGGCTACAACAACCTGGTGTCGGACATGCGTTCGCTGGCCATCATGCGCGAGACGAACGCCCCGGTGGTCTTCGATGCCACCCACAGCGTGCAGTTGCCCGGTGGCCAAGGCAGCAGCTCGGGCGGCGCACGCGAATTCGTGCCCGTGCTGGCACGCGCTGCCATTGCCGTGGGCATCGCCGGCGTGTTCATGGAAACGCACCCCGACCCGAACAACGCGCTGTGCGACGGCCCCAACGCGGTGCCGCTCAAGCACATGCGCGCCCTGCTCGAACAGCTGCAGGCGCTCGACCGCGTGGTCAAGCAACAACCCCTGCTCGAAAACGATTTCGGTTGCTGAACACCCGCTGCGGCGGCCGTGACCAACCAGCCCCTTTCAAACACATCTTTCAGATTGAGGACAACCCATGAGTGCGATTGTTGACATCGTCGGCCGCGAGATTCTGGACAGCCGAGGCAACCCCACCGTCGAATGCGACGTGCTGCTCGAGTCGGGCGTGATGGGCCGTGCGGCCGTGCCTTCGGGCGCGTCGACCGGCTCGCGCGAGGCCATCGAGCTGCGCGACGGCGATCCGCTGCGCTACCTCGGCAAGGGCGTGCTGCGCGCGGTCGAGCACGTCAACACCGAGATCAGCGAAGCGGTGCTAGGGCTCGATGCCAGCGAGCAGGCGTTTCTGGACCGCACGCTGATCGACCTCGACGGCACCGACAACAAGTGCCGGCTCGGCGCCAACGCGACGCTGGCCGTGAGCATGGCCGTGGCGCGCGCTGCGGCCGAGGAAAGCGGCCTGCCGCTGTACCGCTACTTCGGCGGCTCGGGCGCCATGCAACTGCCCGTGCCGATGATGAACGTCATCAACGGCGGCGCGCACGCTAACAACTCGCTCGACCTGCAAGAGCTGATGATCATTCCGGTGGGCGCTCCGAGCTTTCGCGAAGCGGTGCGCTGGGGTGCCGAAACCTTCCATGCGCTCAAGAAGATCCTGCACGACAAGGGCATCAGCACCGCCGTGGGCGACGAAGGCGGCTTCGCGCCCAGCGTGGCCAGCCACGAAGCGGCCATCCAGATGATCCTCGACGCCATCGACAAGGCCGGCTACACGGCTGGCGAGCAGATCGCCATCGGCCTGGACTGCGCGGCCAGCGAGTTCTACAAGGACGGCCACTACGTGCTCGAAGGCGAAGGCGGCCTGAAGCTGTCGGCGCCCGCCTGGACCGACATGCTCGCCACCTGGGTCGACAAGTACCCGATCATCAGCATCGAAGACGGCATGCACGAAGGCGACTGGGACGGCTGGCAGCACCTCACCGAACGCCTGGGCAGCAAGGTTCAGCTGGTCGGCGACGACCTGTTCGTGACCAACACCAAGATCCTGAAGGAAGGCATCGACCGGCGCATCGCCAACTCGATCCTCATCAAGATCAACCAGATCGGCACGCTGACGGAAACCTTCGCTGCGATCGAGATGGCCAAGCGCGCCAACTACACCGCGGTGATCAGCCACCGTTCGGGCGAGACCGAAGACTCCACCATCGCCGACATCGCCGTGGGCACCAACGCCTTGCAGATCAAGACCGGCTCGATGAGCCGCAGCGACCGCATGGCAAAGTACAACCAGCTGCTTCGCATCGAAGAAGACCTGGGCGACGTGGCCAGCTACCCGGGTCGTTCGGCGTTCTACAACCTGCGCTGATGCGGCACCTGGCTCCAGCCCACCGCTGACCCCTTCGATCGATGCGATTCATCAGCCTCGCCTTGGCCCTGCTGATCGTGCTGGTGCATGCCGAGTTGTGGTTTGGCAACTCGGGCGTGCCACGCATGCTCGAGTTGCAGGCCAAGCTGGAGCGTCAAAAGGCGGTCAACGACGAGGCGCGGCACCGCAACGAGCAGCTCGCCGCCGAGGTCAGCGACCTCGCCGAGGGTCTGGAGATGGTCGAGGAAAAGGCACGCTACGACCTGGGCATGGTCAAGCGCGACGAGATCCTGGTGCAGCTGACCACCACCACCGCCGCCACCAAGTAGGCGGCGACGCTGCCGGGTGCGCTCAGTTGAGCGCGCTCGAGCCAGGCGCCTGATGCACCGACGGCGTGAACACTTCGCCCACGTCGACCGCATCGAAGTGGTACTTCACGCCGCAGAAGTCGCAGCCCACTTCCACCCGCCCCTGCTCGTCGATGATGCCGTCGACTTCCGTTCGACCCAGCCCGATCAGCATGCTGCCCACGCGGTCGCGCGAACAGCTGCAGGCAAAGCGCGGGCCGGCGCCACCCGCCAGCGCCGGAAAGCTCAGCAACGGCTCTTCCCAGAACAGCCGGCGCAGCACCGTGTCGGCATCGAGCGTGAGCAGTTCGTCGCGCGTGAGCGTGCCGGCCAGCATGGCGATGCGGTTGTAGGCCTCGTTCAGGCCGATCTCGTCCTCGTTGCGCTGGCCCAGGTTGCCCGCGCCTTCGACCGGCAGGCGCTGGATCAGCAAGCCGGCGGCGACGTCATCGTTGGCGGCCAGGATCAGCCGCGTGTCGAGCTGCTCGGACTGCAGCATGTAGTGCTCGAGCACCTGGCTGATCTCTTGCAGCGGCTCGCGCTGGTCGCCGTGCAGCGACACCACGCCCTGGTACGGCTGCTGGCCGGGAAAGCGGTCCTTCGGGTCGAGCGTGATCGAGCAGCGGCCCTGACCGCGCACGTTGACCAGCGCTTCGAGCTGCGCGTCGCTCGCCACCTCGCCCACGACCTTGGCGGTGACGCGAAACGCCAGATCTGACTGCACCTCGGCCACGGCCAGCTTGACCGGGCCGTCGCCGTACACCTGCAGCACCAGCGCGCCCTCGAACTTGATGCTGGCTTGCATCAGCGAGGCGGCCGCGGCCATCTCGCCCATCAGCACGCGCACCGGAGGTGGAAACGCGTCGTTCGCGCCGGTGCGCCGCTGCAGCACCTCGCGCCAGCTGTCGGTCAGGCGCACCAGCATGCCGCGCACGGGCAGGCCTTCGAAGATGAATTTGTGCAGTTCGCTCATCGTCGGGTCAGTCGATGCGCACGAGGCTGCTCTTGAACTGCTGCGCCTTGGCGACGTAGCTGGCGGCGCTGCGCAGCAAGCCGGCGAGCTGCTCGGGCGTGAGCTCGCGCGCCACCTTGGCAGGCGCGCCCATGATCAGCGAGCCGTCGGGAAACTCCTTGCCCTCGGTGACCACCGCGCCGGCCGCCACCAGGCAGCCCTTGCCGATGCGCGCGCCGTTGAGCACCACCGCCTGGATGCCGATCAGCGAGCCATCGCCCACGGTGCAGCCGTGCAGCATGGCCTGATGGCCCACGGTGACGTCATCGCCGAGGTGCACCGGCGAGCCGACGTCGGAGTGAACGATCGCGCCGTCCTGGATGTTGCTGCGGCAGCCGATGTGCAGCCGCGTGTTGTCGCCGCGCAGCACCGCGACAAACCACACGCTGGCGTGATCGCCCAGGTGCACGTCACCGATGACCTGAGCGCTGTCGGCGACCCAGGCGGTGCTGTCGATCGAGGGAAGGGTTTCACCGAGACGGTAAACGGCCACGTGGGTGCTCCAAAGGTGAAGTCGATAATTCTAGAGATGCCCCTTGCCCCTGCTGCCGTGTCCGCTGCCGATCCGACGGTGTCGCTGCGGCAGCGTGCGTTCGAGCTGTGGCAGTTGCCGGATGCCGCGCTCAAGGCGCAGCTCACCCGTGCGCTGTGGGACGCGAAAGACGCCCATGCGCTGCACCCCGAACTGGTCGTCGACGCGCTGGCGGCCTCGCTGGCGCCCGGGCGGCCCGAACGGCCTGAGCTGGTGCCGCCCAAGGACGTGCCTTCGCGCACGCCCTTCACGCTGGAAGGACGCGCCGCGCTGCTGCACGCCATCGCGCACATCGAGTTCAACGCGATCAACCTCGCGCTCGATGCGGTGTGGCGTTTCAACGCGATGCCCGAGGCGTTCTACCTCGACTGGCTGAGCGTGGCCGCCGAGGAGGCGCTGCATTTCAGCTTGCTGCGCGACCACCTGCTGACGCTGGGCCACGACTACGGCGACTTCGACGCGCACGCCGGGCTGTGGCTGATGACGCAGCGCACCTCGGGCGATGTGGTGGCGCGCATGGCGCTGGTGCCGCGCACGCTCGAAGCGCGCGGACTCGATGCCACCCCGCCGCTGCAAGACAAGTTCGGACGTGCGGGCGACGCACGCGCGGTCGAGATCCTCGGCGTGATCCTGCGCGACGAGATCGGCCACGTGGCCATCGGCAACCGCTGGTACCGCTGGCTGTGCGAGCGCGACGGGCTCGATGCGCTGACGCACTACCAGTGGCTCGCGCAGCGCTATCAGGCGCCGCGCCTGCGACCGCCGTTCAACCTCGACGCGCGCCGGGCCGCGGGCTTCACCGACGAGGAACTGGCCGCGCTGCAGTGACCGGTGGGGCGCGCTTGCCGCCGGCGGGTATCGCTGGCGGGGTAAGCCGCCTCAGGACGTCGCCGCAGCGACGGCAGGCGTCGGAGCCGCCGGCGCCATGTGCACCACGCGCTGCGGGTACGGAATCTCGACGCCGTTGTCGTTGAGCACCTGCAGCACCGCGAAGTTGACGTCGGAGCGCACGCTGTCGATGCCGTTTTCCGGGTCGATGATCCAGAAGTGGACGGCCAGGTCCAGGCCATCGGGCGCGAAGTTCATCAAGCGCACCGCGGGCGCCGGGAACTCCACCACCCGCGAGACCTTGATCACCGCCGCCTCGAGCTGCGGCAGCAGCGAACGCAGGTCGGTCCCGTAGGCCACCTGCACCCCGGCGGTGATGCGCTGATCGGCCAGCGAGGAGTTCTCGACGCGCTGCGTGATCAGCATCTCGTTGGGCACGATGGCCTCACGGCCGTCGCGTGCGCGGATCAGCGTGTAGCGGGTGCGGATGTCGGTGATGCGGCCCTCGAAGCTGTCGATCTTCACCGTGTCGCCGATGCGCAGCGAGCGCTCGGCCAGGATCACGAAGCCGCTGATGTAGTTGGCCGCGATCTTCTGCAGGCCGAACCCCAGGCCCACACCCACGGCCCCGCCGAGCACGCCCAGCGCCGTCAGGTCGATGCCCACGGCGCTCAACGCGAACAGCAACCCGACGAACAGCAGCAACGCGCGCACCACATTCGCGGCGAGCTTCTCGATGGACAGGTCGCCGCCGGTGCGACGCAGCAACTTCCTTTCGATACCCGACGCCGCCCACAGCGCCAGCACCATCACCACGCCGGCCGTCAGCAGGCCTTCGAGGAAACGCCGCAGGGTGACTTCGTGATTGCCCATGGTCCAGCTGACGCCGTCCATCGCCTCGAGCATCAGCGGCAGCGCGCCGGTCACCCACAGCACGGCCGCCAGCCACACCATCCAGGCAAAGCTGCGCTCGATGAGTCGCATCCAGTGCGACTGCGGGAACGACGCGCGCAGCACCAGCACCGTGACCCGCGTCAGCACCAGCGCCATCAACACGGGAATCGCCAGCCGGAGCACCGCCGGCGTGAGCGTGCCCATCAGCAGCAACTTGGCCGCGAACACCAGCGCCAGCGCCAGCAGCGGGAACAGCACCCCGTCGTGTACGCGTCGGCCGAACCAGATCGAGCCCTCTTCGGCCTGCTCGCCGCGCAAGGCCCGCACGCCCAGCCACGCCAGGCTCAAACACAGCAGCATGGCGCCAAGCTCGACCAGCGCGCCGGGTTGCTCCAGCGTGACCAGCAGGCCCTGCAATTCGTCGGCGTTGATCGGGCGGATCATGTTGGCTCCTTCACCACCTCGGGGCCGTCGACGCCGGCCAGCACGCGCAAGTGGGCCGCCACGCTGCGCCCGAGCGCACTCAGGTCGTAGCCGCCTTCCAGGCACGACACGATGCGCCCGCCAGCGTGGCGCTCGGCCACGGCCATGATGCGGCGGGTGATCCAGGCGTAGTCGGCCGCCACCAGACCCAGCTGGCCGATGGGGTCTTCGCGATGCGCGTCGAAGCCGGCCGAGATGAAGATCATCTGCGGGGCGAATGCCTCGAGCCGCGGCAGCCAGTGCGATTCGATCAGCGGCCGCAAGGCAGCGCCCGTCGTGCCGGCGGGCACCGGCAGGTTGACCATGTTCGAGCCCATCGGCGTGGTCCCGCTGTACGGGTACTGAGGATGCTGGAAGAAGCTGACCATCAGCACCCGCTCATCGCCGGCAAGGATGTCTTCGGTGCCGTTGCCGTGGTGCACGTCGAAGTCGACCACGGCCACGCGTTGCAAACCGCGCACCGCCAGCGCATGGCGCGCGGCGATGGCCACGTTGTTGAAGAAGCAAAAGCCCATGGCCTGCGCGCGCATGGCGTGGTGGCCGGGCGGGCGCACCGCGCAAAACGCGTTCGCCAACCTGCCGTCGATCACGGCATCGGTGGCCGCCACGGCCGCACCGGCAGCGCGGCATATCGCCGTCCAGGTGCCGGGGCCGGCCACCGTGTCGGCGTCAATCTCGATGCTGTTGCCGCTGGCGGCCAGAGGCGACAGCCGACGCTGCAACTCGGCCACATAGGCGGGCTCGTGAGCGAGCTCGACATCGGCAAGGTCCACCAGCGGGGCCTCGCAGCGCTGCAGCGCGATGTCCAGGCCGGTGGCAATGAGGTGGTCGGTGATCGCGTCGAGCCGCTCGGGGCACTCGGGGTGCCCGCCGCCCATGCGGTGCTCGCGGCAATCGGCGTGCATGAAAAGGCCAGTGGACATGATGGATGTTCGGAAATTCGCCGCGCGGGTGTCTGGGTTAAGGTCGCCGCCATGAACACCGAAC
>NCFZ01000103.1 GCA_002281415.1 Burkholderiales bacterium 28-67-8
CGCGCAGCCATGACCGCAGCGATGCGCTGGAGCAGATCTTCGCGCGGTTCGAGCATGTGATCGAAAGCAGCAAGGCCGGGGTGCGCAAGCCCGATCCGCGCATCTACCTGATGATGTGCGAGAAGCTGGGGCTCGAACCTGCCGCCTGCGTCTATCTCGACGACCTTGGCGTGAACTGCAAACCCGCCGCGCAGCTCGGCATGGCGGCGATCAAGGTGACCGGCGAAGCGCAGGCGCTGGCCGATCTTTCGGCGCTGCTCGCGCTGCCGCTGGGGTGACAAGCCGCTCCCGCGCGCTAGAGAGGCGGGACGAGACAAAGGAGCCGGATTCGCGTGGCCAAGAAGCTTTATCCCGATGCCGCCAGCGCCCTTGACGGGTTGCTGCGCGATGGTCTGCTGATCGCCTGCGGGGGCTTTGGCCTTTGCGGCATTCCCGAGCGCCTGATCGATGCCGCGGCCCGTCAGACCGGCTTCGATCGTGCCGACCTCAGGCGCTGGAACATGGTGATTAAAAAGTGATGCGGCGGTCAGTCTAGTCGCAGCGACGGACGCACGCCGGTTGAACGCATCACCCGATGCCCCGGTCCGCTTGCCCCCTTCGCCTGGGAATCAGGACGGACGTAAAAAAGGCTCCCGAAGGAGCCTTCTAGCCGAATCAAGTAACAACTCGGTATCAGACAGCCTTGCGGCGACGGGCCATGAAGCCCACCACGCCCAAACCGGCCAACATCAGAGCGTAAGTTTCTGGCTCGGGGATCGGGCTGGTCGAGAAATTGGTGACCTCGAATGCGTTGTACTGATCCGAATAGAACTCGAAGCCTGTGATCAGCTCGTTGGTGGCTTGAAAACCAACATAGTGAGAATGGCTGTTCCATCCGTTGAAGATGAACCCAAGATTGATCAGATCAGTATTGGTCGAATCAAAAACAAGCCCGTCTGACGCACCATCGGTGTGGATCGTCAGGAAGTTGTAGGTGTCTGGCGAGCCCCACAAGAAGCTTGCGAATGTCGACTGAGCAAAATTCACGATGACCGGATCGTCAACTGGTGAAAGGTTCGAGGCACGAGGAAAGCCGGCTGCCAAGTACTTGCCATCGACGGCTCCAGGAGGGTCGAGACGGAGACCGCTCACGGAGGCCGTGTAAATGGGGGAGGTCGTGAGGGTCGAAAGGTCAATGAAAGGCCCGACGTTGTTGCCGGCGACGATCGTGATGGTCGCTTGCGCGCCAAGGGCACAGCAGGCCAGGCTGGCTGCGGCGAGTACTTTTTTCAACATGATGGACTCCAGGCTACTGAAAACGGAGCGCCACCCTTGGCGTCCCCACGAAGTGAACGGTAACCCTTTGTTTCAGGTTCGGACACCCCCTATTCAGGGGGTTTTGCAGCGATAAATTTGTAACAAACTAATTTATGCGCTTGGGTGGCGTGGCGGCGCGGGCGATTCCGCGCAGGATCTGTATCTCTTCAATGCTGAGCGAGAGGCGGTTGAGGGCCGAATTGAGCCTCGGCATCAGTTTCTTGGGAGAGTTCGGGTCCAGAAATCCGATCTCGACCAGCACCCGCTGCCAGTGATCCAGCGCACCCTGCACGGCGACCACGTCGGCCAGGTTGGCGTCGATGGTGCGCGACAGCACGCTGAAGCCGCCGAGCGCCTGGCGCCAGTCGTAGGCGATCAGCTGCACAGCCTGCGCCAGGTTCAGCGATCCGTAGCCCGGGGCGGTCGGGATGCTCAGGCAGGCGTGGCACTTGTAGACATCGTCGTTGCTCATGCCGTAGCGCTCGCAGCCGAACACGAAGGCCACGCGATGCGCGCTGGGCGCGAGGGTCGAAAACAACTCGCGCGGCGCGTGCGTGGGCGGGCCGAAATCGCGTGGCGTCATGGCCGTGGCGCAGACGTAGGTCACGCCGTCGAGCGCTTCGGCCAGCGTGTCGACCACGCGAGCGCCGCCCAGCACATCAAGCGCGCCGCTGGCCAGCGAAATCGCCTCGGCCTTGCCCTTCACGTTCGCGTAGCGCGGCGCCACCAGCACCAGGTCCGAAAACCCCATGACCTTCATCGCCCGCGCGGTCGAGCCCACATTGCCCGGATGGCTGGTGTTGATCAGCACGAATCGGGTTGAATCAGGCGTGGCGGCGGTCATGTCGTCGGGCGTGGGCATCGGGGCACTCTAAACTTCGCATTATCCGAACGCGGTTGCAGCCGACGCGTCTCGCGCCCTCACAGGGCGGCTCTTTACTTCTGTCAGTCCTCACCCACCCACAAGGTTGCACCATGTCGCAAGCGCTCCATCCCATGCTCAACATCGCCATCAAGGCGGCACGCGCGGCAGGTTCCATCATCAACCGCGCATCGCTCGATCTGGATCTGCTGACCGTCAGCAGCAAGGCGCCCAACGACTTCGTGACCGAGGTCGATCAAGCCGCCGAGCGCGCGATCATCGAGGTGCTGCTCACCGCCTACCCCGGCCACGGCATCCTGGCCGAGGAATCGGGCAGCGAGCACGGGGCCAAGGACAGCGACTACCTGTGGATCATCGATCCGCTGGACGGCACCACCAACTTCATCCACGGCTTTCCGGTCTACGCGGTGTCGATCGCGCTGGCGTTTCGCGGCCAGGTGCAGCAAGCGGTGGTCTACGACCCGTCCCGCAACGACCTGTTCTTCGCGTCCAAGGGCCGCGGCGCCTATCGCAATGACAAGCGTCTTCGCGTGTCCAAGCGCATCCGCATGAGCGAGGCGCTCATCGGCACCGGCTTTCCGTTTCGCAAGGGCGACAACTTCCGGCGCTACGTGCAGATGTTCGAAGCCGTGATGCAAAACTGCGCCGGCCTGCGCCGCCCGGGGGCCGCTGCGCTGGACCTCTGTTACGTCGCCGCCGGCTACTACGACGGCTTCTTCGAGACCGGCCTGAGCCCGTGGGACATCGCTGCGGGTTCGCTCATGATCACCGAGGCCGGCGGGCTGATCGGCAATTTCACCGGCGAAGCCGACTTCCTGTACCAACGCGAAGTCGTCGCCGGCAACCCGAAGATCTACGGCCAGCTGGTGCAAACGCTCGCGCCCTACACCCGCGTGATCAAGGCCGAAGCGGCGCCGGCTGGAAACACCCGCGCTGGCGCAGCGCAAGGTGACAGCGCTGCTGCCAGCACCGAGCTGAGTCCCGAGTCGGCGCTGTCGGCTGCGCTGGGCGTGATCGATGCGCCGGCAGCCGAAGCCGCGCCCGAAAAGAAAAAAGCCGTGCGCATCCGCAAGGCCGACATGCCGCTGAAGGGCGACGCTCCCTTCTGACCGCCGGCCTGCTCATGCGGCAGGCCTTGACCGAGCTCAACGCGAGCGCGAGCTGACCGTTCGACATTGCCCCGCGCAGCATGGGGCTGCCGGCGGGAGGGTGTCGTGCGCGGGGATCTGGCTTTTGCAGCAAGGCACGGCCTCGGCAACGTGGCGCCGGAGCCGGTAACGCGGACCGCCCCGGACGCGCCCGGGAGCCCTCTGCGCGGCGTGATCCAGCCCTGGGGCATCCGCGTGCGAGCTCACAGCACGAGCGGCAAGGAGCGCCCGCGCTGGCGAGCCGTATCGGGCAGCCTGTTCACCGCCTACCAACCGCTCGAGCGGCACGCGCCTGCGCGCGTTCATCACGGGCTGATCGAACGGCTGATGCGCGTGGAGCACATCGCCGAAATCGAAGAGCGCTCCTCGCGGTCGTCCATCGGCTGCAGCGTGGTTCGCTTCGATGCCGTCGCCTGGCTGTCGACCGGAGCCGGTTCGTCGTGGGTGAGTGAAGGCGGCGTGGCTGCCGAAGGGCGTGCCGCCATCGCCTGCGACGGGGTGCACGGGTTGCTGGTGATCGATCGACCCGGCAGTTCCGACGCAGACTGGGTCGCCCGCCTCGAGCGTCGCCCAGCGCTGGGCCACGTCGCCGCGCTGATCGACGTCGGCGGCACCGGCTTCTGGCTGCGCGCCACGCACCTGCGGGCCACCCACCTGAGCGGCGCCGACGGGCTGGGACATCTGGTGCTCGAGCTGGCCGGCAGCCCGGTGCTGCCCACCGCCGGCCGCTGGATCGTCACGCGGCGGGCCGCCAACGAGCGCGCACCGCAGGCCCTGCCGCCCGGCCAGCCGATGCCCATGATCCAGCCGCGCGGGGACGCAACGTGGCATGTGGCCGATGCGGCCGATCTGTTCAGCGTGCTGCGGCCGGCGGCATCGGCACCGCCGCGCACCGAATACGGCTTGCTGCACGACACCGGCACGCAGCGGCTGTACTTCCCGCAGCCACGCATCGAGCGGATCGCCGTCACCAGCAGCGGCGAATGCGGCCGGCTGCGACTGCCGCCCGACCAGTGCGTGCAGTTCGCCGACTGGTGCGCGCTGCTGAACGCCGACACCGAATTTCCGCCACCTGAAGCCGCGTTCGGCTTGCGACTGACCGAGACCGAGATGCCCACCTTCGGCATCGATGGCTGGCACTTCCATGTGCGCCGTCCCTGGCCCGACCCCCGAAGCGCCACCCTCGTGGACACGGGTGCGGCGCAGTTGCAGTTGCGCCGGGGCGACGCCGCACGGCCAGATGCCGCCTGGCTCGATATCGCCTTCAGCGACACGCAGTGGTCGGTCTCGCCAGGGCCGCTTTGCGTCGATTTGCAGTCGCACGGCGAGCGGCTTTTGAGCTTCGCCTTCGACGCCGAACACGCTGATTCGCGCAGCGCGCCGCAGTTGTTGCGCCCGCGCCTGATCCCCGCAGCGGTGCTCGCACCGCTCGGCCACTGGCTGCCCGGGCTGTGGAACCTGAGCGCGAGAGCCTCTGGCGATTGTGGGCTGCCGGCCGCAGTGCCGCTGCGGCTGGCCGGCGGGCAACTGCACATCGGCTGCGCCGCCCAAATCGGCGATGTGGCCTGGGGCTTCGGACACCTGAAGCACGCGCCGCTGGCGCTCGGCGGCACGGCTCGCGCACGACCCGCCGGCGTGGAGTTCGGCCTGTCGCTGGGCAGCGTGTCCACGCCCATGACGCTGATCGCCGGATCGCACACCGGCGCGGCCACGGTACGCATCGGCGTGCTCAGCGACGGGCCACAGATCGATGTGCGCGTGGCGCTGGCGCTGCCGATGCAACTCGCGCCCGATGCACCCGACAGCGGCGGCGCGGCGCTGGACGTCAACCTGCAAACGGATGGGAGCCACCCGGTTCGAGTCGGTGGTGTGGCGAGCGGCCACTCCGTGGTCGATGTGCTCGGTGGCCTGGCGTGCGCCAGCCTGGCGGTCGAGTCGCCATGCCGCGTGTGGCCCGACCGCCCCACGCCCGGCCACGTTCGCCTCGAGGCCGATCTGATCGCCGGCGTGCATCTGCCGCTGTGCAGCCTGCTCGACGCGCACGCGCACACCCGCTTTGCGCTGGGGATCGACATCGAGCGCGGCGCCTGAGCCGTTGATGCCCATGGATGGCGCGAGCTTGTCCCTGATGCTGTTTCCGCAGCGCTGGGACGGCCATCGGCTGAGCGCCTCGCTGCTGGTGCTGCCCCGCGGTGATCCGCTGCACGCGCCCCTGTGGGCCGAGGGTGCGGCCTTTGCCGGCGCCCCGCTCGCACTGCAGCTCGAGTTGCAAGCCGGCGGTGATGCGTTCACGCCGGGCGCACCGGGCAACCTGTCGGTGGACTTCACGCTGCAGGGCGCATCGCGTGCCGTCGAACTGTTCAGCGCGCTGCACGGTCAGTTTCTGCCCACGCCACCGCCGTCAAACCCGCAAGCGCTGTGGCGCTGGCGCGAGGAGCGTCGCGCGCGCTGGGCGGCGCTCGGCCCGGTGCGCAAGGTGCTGCCCGAAAGTTACCTCGCCGCCCTTCGCGAGCACGCCACGCAACCGCGGGACGGTGCCTCGCGCCGCGCGGCATCGGCGATTTCGGAGGCCGACTTGACGAGCCGGCTGATCCGATCGGCCGCCGAGCCCCGGCCCGCGCCCGAGCACCAGCTGTCGTGGGGCGAGGTGCTGTCGCATGCACTGCGGCAACCGGCGCTCGCGCGCGCCCTCGGGCTGGTGATCGACATCGACACCGGCTTCACCGGCTGGGATGTGGCGGGCCGGCTGTCGCACGGCGGCTGGTTGCAGGTGACGCTGGCGGCATCGCAGCGCCACAGGGCGCCGCGCGTGGCCGCGCGCATCCCTGCGCTCGGCCCGCAGCCACGGCCGCTGTTTGCGGCCATGCTGTTTGCCGAAGCCGCAGCCGGCGTCGCGCCCTGCCCCCGCCCGTGGCTGGCCGAGGCCGAGTCCTACAGCGACGGTTTTGCGCACGTGGTGCACGCGGCCGAATACCGGCCACTGGGCGCGAGCCTGCCGCTGGCTCCACCACCGGGCGTCCACCCGGGACTCGCGATCGGCTGGGACGACGAGCAGGTGCTCGCCTGGGTTCAGCGCCAGGTCGATGCGTTGTGCGAGCCTGCCGAGGCGCTCGTCTTGCCGGGTGTGGCCGGCTACCGCGTGGACGTGCGCGAACGCGGCGGTGCCGACACCGCGTGGCGTTCGCTGTGCGGCCTGCACGGCACGCTGTCGGTGGGCGAGTGGCGCAGCGAATTCACCGGCGAGTCGCGCATCGACGTGGCGCCGCTGCTCGCCGGCCATGGCGACGACGCCTTCGCCTACCTGCCTCGCCATTTCGCCATCTGGCGCGGCGGCTCGCTGGTGACAGGCCCTCGCAGCGCGTGGGGAGCACATCCCTGGCCGCCCGATCAGCCCCTGCCCGAACTGCGCCCCGGCAGCGACTGCGAATTCCGCGTGCGCCTCGTCGATCTGAGCGGTGGCGGTCCGCAGTTAACCGACCAACCGGTGGCGCACGCCGCGCCTTGATTGAACTCAACGCCACCAGCGCGATGGCGTCCGACGATGCACCTGAATCAGTCCGGCCGAACAAGGCAAATCCATGACCCAACCCCAGTCGATGTTGTCCTCACAGCGATTCATGCGCGCCATGCGATGGCTTTCAGCCGTCATGGCCGCGACCGTGCTGGCCGCGTGCAGTTCGTATTCGGCCACCGAGCCGGCGCCGTCCAAGATCAGCGCCGCACCGCAGCGGTACCGCATCGGCCCGAGCGACACGCTCAACGTGCTGGTGTGGCGCAACCCCGAGCTGTCCACCACCGTGATGGTGCGGCCCGACGGCTACATCTCGACGCCGCTGGTGGACGACCTGCAGGCCGCCGGCCGCAGCCCGGTCGACGTGGCGCGCGACATCGAAAAGGCGCTGTCGCGCTACATCCGTGACCCGGTGGTCAGCGTGACCGTGCCCGGCTTCCAGGGCGACATCTCCGATCAGGTGCGCATCGTGGGCGAAGCCGCCAAGCCGCAGTCGGTGCCCTATCGCCAGAACATGACCGTGCTCGATGCCATCTTGCAAGCCGGCGGCATGACCGAATTCGCCGACGGCAACAAGACGGTGCTGATCCGAAGTTCGCAAGGCGACAAGCGCTACAGCGTGCGCCTGAAGGACCTGATGCAGCGCGGCGACCTGTCGGCCAACGTGCCGGTGATGCCGGGCGACATCATCCTGGTGCCGGCTGGATTCTTCTGAATCGCTGAGCGCGAGTCGGAAAAAGCGTAACAACTGTCAGCGAATGCTCGCCCGAAACGTTCCGTCATTCGCAGGCTGGCATATGGTTTCGCTGTCACCTTGGCCCACTTGTAAGCGCCACTTACATGTGCGGCGGCGCGCGGTTTCAGGGCGCTGTTGCGTGGGCACACGCGCCGTCCGGAGGCGGAATCGACCGGGGATCGGCCCGGAAAATCACTCAACCGGACACATTTGCTCACATGTAGAGGCCACCCCCCGGGTGGCCTTTCGACTTGTATCAGGGGGAATTTCGATCGATGGGGTAATGGCCTGGACGGCTGCCCAGCACTGCACCTGCATCCCGCGCAAGTGCGATGGCCAGTCGGCAAGAACGCGGCGCCGGGCGACACGCCCGGGCGCGGCATCCAGCCATCTGCCTATCCGATCGAGATCCCATGCCGACCTTCACCCACAAGCAACCCCGAAACGTCATCCTGTCCCTTATCGTTGGCGCCTTCGCGGCCAGCGGCGGTGCGCCCGCCTTGATGAGCAGTGCCCACGCCCGGACCGCCACGTCCACCGCGCCGACGCTGCTGATCGGCACCAACAAGATCCAGTCGTCCGTCGACACCAACACCTCCGGCAAGGCCGAGGCCTTCCAGTTCTATTCGACGACCACCGGCACCGCCGACACGCTCAACCTGTACCTCGATGGCGGCAGCACCGCCACGCGGGTGATCGCCGGCGTGTACGTCGACGGTGGTGGCCAGCCGGCGCAATTGCTGGGCACCGCGGTGCTCACCGCGCCGAAGGCCGGCGCCTGGAACACCGTCGCCATCGCACCGATCAAGATCACCAGCGGCGTGCGCTACTGGATCGCCGTGCTCACGCCACCCGGCTACGGCACCATCAAGTTCCGCGACGTGGCCTCCGGCGGCGGTCGCGTGGTGACCACCTCGCAGGCCAACCTGACCACCATGCCCAGCTCATGGGTCGTCGGGCAGGTCTACACCAACTCGCCGATCTCGGCCTACCTGACGGCGCCTGCGGTCGCTCCGGCTCCAGCACCGGCGCCAGCCCCAGCACCTGCTCCGGCCCCAGCACCAGCACCAGCACCAGCACCAGCACCAGCACCAGCACCAGCACCAGCACCAGCACCAGCACCAGCACCAGCACCAGCACCAGCACCAGCACCA
>NCFZ01000104.1 GCA_002281415.1 Burkholderiales bacterium 28-67-8
ATATTCCTTCCAGCCGCTGCCGGCCAGGTAGCCACGCACCACCGCCTCGACGGGCAGCGGCTTGAGCCGCTTGACCAGCATCGAGCGGCCGACCACCTGCGCGCGTTCATCAGGCGCCACCACGCTTTCGGGCGAATCGCCGGTCAGGTGATTGGGCACGATGGCTTTGAGGCGATCGAACCAGAACAGCGCCATCTCGGTGAGCAGTTGGCCCTTGCCCGGGATCGGCTCTCCCATCACCACATCGAACGCGCTGAGGCGGTCGCTGGCGATCATCAGCAACCGGTCATCGCCGACCGCGTAGTTGTCACGCACCTTGCCGCGCGCCAGCAAAGGCAGCGAATGCAGGCGGCTTTCAAGCAGGGCAGAAGTCATCGAGCAGTGCCTTCGGTTCGGTGCGTCAAACGACGGTTTGCGCGAGTTCGCCCTGCGCGTAGCGCTGAGCCACCACTGACAACGTCTGCGGCTTGATCTTCGCGGCCTGGCCTTCGCAGTTGAACTCGAGGTAGCGCTGCTTGCAGATCTGCTTGGCCGCCTCGCGCGCCGGCTTGAGGTAATCGCGCGGGTCGAACTTGTCCGGGTTTTGAAACATGAACTTGCGAATGGCCGCCGTCATGGCCAGACGCACGTCGGTGTCGATGTTGATCTTGCGAACACCGAACTTGATGGCTTCCTGGATCTCGCTCACCGGCACGCCGTAGGTCTCGCGCATGTCGCCGCCAAATTCGCGGATGGTGGCCAGCAGGTCCTGCGGCACGCTGGAGCTGCCGTGCATCACCAGGTGGGTGTTCGGGATGCGCTTGTTGATTTCCTTGATACGGCCGATGGCGAGGATGTCGCCGGTGGGCTTGCGGGTGAACTTGTAGGCGCCGTGGCTGGTGCCGATGGCAATGGCCAGCGCGTCGAGCTGGGTGCGCTTGACGAAGTCGGCAGCCTGCTCGGGGTCGGTGAGCAACTGCTCCATCGTCATCGTGGCATCCGTGCCGTGGCCGTCTTCCTTGTCGCCCTTCATGGTCTCGAGCGAGCCCAGGCAGCCGAGCTCGCCCTCGACGGTGATGCCCAGCGCGTGCGCCATGTCGACCACCTTGCGCGTCACTTCGATGTTGTAGTCGTAGCTGGCGATGGTCTTGCCGTCAGCCTGCAGCGAGCCGTCCATCATCACCGAGCTGAAACCCAGATCGATCGCGCCCTTGCACACGTCGGGGCTCTGGCCGTGGTCCTGGTGCATCACCAGCGGGATGTCAGGCCAGCTCTCCACCGCCGCCTGGATCAGGTGCTTGATGAAGGGCTCGCCGGCGTACTTGCGCGCGCCGGCGCTGGCTTGCAGGATCACCGGTGCGCCGACTTCAGCGGCCGCCGACATCACCGCCTGAACCTGCTCGAGGTTGTTCACGTTGAACGCCGGGATGCCGTAGGCATGTTCGGCAGCGTGGTCGAGCAGCTGGCGCATCGAAACGAGAGGCATGGTCTGTTTTTCCTGGAATATGAATGGGTTGGCGTCGCGTCCGGGCCTCAGGCCACGCGGCAGATCTTCAGCATGTTGGTGCCGCCGGGGTGGCCCATGGGCTCGCCCACCGTGATCGCATAGGTATCGCCCGACTTGAGCACGCCTTGGTCGACCAGCAGCGACTCGGCCTTGGCCAACGCGTGATCTCGGTCGGTGAAGCTGGGAATCAGCAGCGGGCGCACGTTGCGGTAGAGCGTCATCTTGCGCTGGCTGTTGACCTGCGAAGTCAGGCCGTAGATGGGCACGTGGATGCGGTGGCGGCTCATCCACAGCGCGGTCGAGCCCGATTCGGTCAGCGCCAGGATCGCCTTGCAGCCCAGGTGGTAGGCCGCAAACAGCGCAGCCATGGCGATCGACTGGTCGATGCGACCGAACAGCTTGTTGGTGAAGTCCGCATCGAGCGACACCTCCTCGGCGCGCTCGGCCTCGATGCAGATGGTGGACATCATCTCGACGGTTTCGACCGGGTACTTGCCCGCGGCCGTCTCGGCGCTGAGCATCACCGCGTCGGTGCCGTCGAGCACGGCGTTGGCCACGTCGCTGACCTCGGCGCGCGTGGGCACCGGATTGACGATCATCGACTCCATCATCTGGGTGGCGGTGATGACGATGCGGTCGAGCTCACGCGCCATCTTGATCATCTTCTTTTGCAGCGCCGGCACGGTGGCGTTGCCGACCTCCACCGCGAGGTCGCCGCGCGCCACCATGATGCCGTCGCTGGCGCGCAGGATGCTCTCGAGCACGGGAATGGCTTCACTGCGCTCGATCTTGGCAATCAGCGCCGCGCGGTGCTTGGTGGATTCGCCGGCCACATTGGCCAGCTGCCGCGCCATTTCCATGTCGGTCGCGTTCTTCGGAAAGCTCACCGCGAGGTATTCGCACTGGAAGCTCATCGCGGTCTTGATGTCTTCCATGTCCTTGGCGGTCAACGCCGGCGCCGTCAGACCGCCACCGGCCTTGTTGATGCCCTTGTTGTTGGACAACTCGCCGCCCACCACGACGGTGGTTTGGATCTCGGCACCGCGCACCGCATCGACGGTGAGCTTGAGCAGCCCGTCGTTGAGCAGCAAGGTGTCACCGGGGCGCAGATCGCGCGGCAGTTCCTTGTAGTCGAGGCCCACACGCTCATTGGTGCCGAGTTCGGTGGTCGCGCCGTCGAGGATGAACGATTGCCCCGGCTCGAGCATCGTCTTGCCACCCTCGAACTTGCCCACACGGATCTTCGGGCCCTGCAGGTCGGCCATGATGGCGACCTCCTTGCCCACGCGGCGGGCCACCTCGCGCACCAGCGTGGCACGGTCGATGTGGTCTTGCGCCGTGCCGTGCGAGAAGTTGAGCCGCACCACATCGACGCCGGCGCGGATCATGCGCTCGAGGACCTCGGGTGAGCTCGATGCCGGGCCGAGGGTGGCGACGATCTTGGTGGCACGGGTCATGGACGAAATCTCCGGTGGTTCAAACGGGAAGGGAGCGAAGCGAACAACTCGCCCTAGTGTGCGGCCTCCAGTGCACGCAGTTCCAGCACCTCGATGGCCGGCAGCACGCGGCCTTCCAGCATCTCGAGGAAGGCACCGCCGCCCGTGCAGATGTAACTCACCCCCGACTCGACGCCGAACTTTGAAATGGCCGCCAGCGTGTCGCCACCGCCGGCAATGCTGAAGGCGTCCGACTGCGCGATGGCATGCGCGATGGCTTCGGTGCCATGAGAAAACGCGTCGAACTCGAACACGCCCACCGGTCCGTTCCACACGATGGTGCCGGCGGACTTGAGCAACTGTGCCAGCGCGGCGGCTGACTGCGGCCCGATGTCGAGGATCATGTCGTCGGCTGCCACGTCGGTGGACGCCTTGATGGTGGCCGGCGCATCCGCCGCGAATGACTTGGCCGTGACCACATCGACCGGGATGGGCACATCGGCTCCGCGCGAGCGCATGGACGCGATCACCGTGCGCGCCTTGTCCACCAGATCGGCCTCGGCCAGCGACTTGCCGATCGGCAGGCCTGAGGCGAGCATGAACGTGTTGGCAATACCGCCACCGACGATCAGCCGGTCGACCTTGGCCGACAGCGAATCCAAAATCGTGAGCTTGGTGCTGACCTTGCTGCCGGCGACGATGGCCACCAGCGGACGCTGCGGCTGCGCCATGGCCTTCGTGATGGCGTCAACCTCGCCAGCCAGCAGCGGGCCGGCACACGCCAGCGGCGCGAAACGCGCCACGCCGTGCGTCGATGCCTGCGCCCGGTGTGCCGCGCCAAACGCGTCGTTGACGAAGATGTCGCACAGCGCGGCCATCTTGCGGCTGAGCGATTCGGCGTTCTTGCTTTCGCCCACGTTCAGGCGGCAGTTCTCCAGCATCACCAGTTCGCCCGAGGCGATCGGTCGACCGTCGATGCTGACGCCATCGACCCAGTCGGCGATCAGCGGCACCGGACGGCCGAGCAACTCGCCGAAGTGGCGAGCCACCGGCGCGAGCGAATCTTCCGGGGTCATCTGCCCTTCAGTGGGCCGACCCAGATGCGAAGTGACCATGACGGCGGCACCGGCCTGCAGCGCGGCCTCGATGCAAGGCAATGACGCGCGGATGCGGGTGTCGTCCGTGACGCGGCCATCGGCGTCTTGCGGCACGTTGAAATCGACGCGAATCAAAACCCGCTTGCCTGCCACTTGGCGGGCAACGATCAGGTCAGTGAAAAGAATGGCGTTCATGCGGAAGGAACCTCTCTTGCAGGAAGTTTAAGGGGGGCCAACTTTCGCCGTGACCCGCACGCAACGGGTCAATGTGCACGGCCCGCAAGGGATCACGACGACTCAACCGGGCACGACCGGGGCGCCCGCCGAGCGGATTTCAATGAGCCTTGGTTGCCTTGGCCTGCTTGGCTGGCGGGGCGTCTTCCGCGGCGGAGTCACTCTCACCCGACTTGCCGCTACCGCCCTGTGGATTCAACTGCGGAGGCACGGGGTCGATCTTGTTTTCTCGCATGTAGTCGTTCATGTCACGCCAACCCGCGAAGACAGCGGCCTTGTCGGCCCGCTTGTTCAAGGCGAAGCAGTCCTCGATCGCGCGGCCCGCGTGGCGACAGGCACCGCCAATCGCGTTGCCCTCGGCCACTCGGGCCGCAGCCAGCTTTTCGGGCGACTCGATGCCCAGCTGATCGCAGCCGGCCAGAAGCGCAACGACAGCCGCCAGCACCCACGTCACCCGCCGCGGGAAATCAGTCACAGGAGCAGATGAGATCAACATGAGACAAACGCCTTTGGGTTAACTTCGGCAACCGGTTCAGCAACTTGAACGACAGACTTGCTGCGCTGGGCCGGCCGTTCAAGCGAGCCCAGCGTCGAAACGATCACCGATCAGCGAAGGCTGTCCCTGAATGAACTGCGCTGCGCTGAGCCGCTTGCCGCCGGCACGCTGCAACTCGGTCAGCAGCAATTCACCGCGCCCGCACGCCACCGTGATGCCGTCCGACGAGGCGGCCATCACCGTGCCGGCAGGCACCGTGAAAGGCGCCGGCACGGCAGGGACGGCGCGCCACAGTTTGACCGACTCGCCCCGCAGCTTCGACACCGCACCCGGCGCAGGGTTGAAGGCGCGAATGCGTCGCGCGATGACGTCGGCGTCGTCGTTCCAGTCGACCAGCGACTCGGCCTTGTCGATCTTGCGAGCGTAGGTCACGCCCTCAACCGGCTGCGGCGTGGCGGTCAGGTCGCCGCGGGCGGCTCGCTGCAACGCATCAACGATCAGCTTGCCACCCAATTCGGCCAGACGATCGTGCAGCGTGCCGGTGGTGTCGTCAAACGCGATCTCGATCGTCTCGGCAAGCAGCATCGGGCCGGTGTCGAGGCCGGCGTCCATCTGCATCACGGTGATGCCCGTGTGCTCGTCGCCGGCTTCGATGGCGCGATGGATCGGAGCGGCACCGCGCCAGCGCGGCAACAGCGATGCGTGGATGTTCAGGCAACCCAGGCGCGGCAGGCACAGCGCCCAGTCGGGAAGGATCAACCCGTAGGCAGCCACCACCATGACGTCGATGCGCGCGGCCACCAGCGATGCGCGAGCCTGCCCAGCTTCGAGAGCGTGGCGCCCATCAAGCCGCAGCCCGTGGGGCTGGATGAGCGGCAGACCCTGCCCCACCGACCATGCCTTCACGGCCGAGGGCTGCAGTTGCTGACCGCGCCCGGCCGGGCGGTCGGGTTGCGTCAACACCAAAGAGACCTCGAATCCCGAGCCGTGAAGCGCGGCCAGTGCTACCCGTGCGAACTCGGGCGTTCCGGCAAAGGCCAGCCTCACCCGCGTCCGCCCGCACAGGATCCGTCAGCGACCCTCATCTTGGGCCTGCTTGAGCAATTTGGTTTTGATACGAGTGCGCTTGAGCATGCTGAGATAGTCGACAAACACCTTGCCACGCAAGTGATCCATTTCATGCTGGATGCACTTGGACAGCAACTCATCGGCCTCGAACTCGACCTGTCGCCCCTCGCGGTCCAGCGCTCGAACCCGAATGCGTGCGGCGCGCGTCACCTTGTCGAAGATCGTGGGAACCGAAAGGCACCCCTCCTCGCCAACCACTTGCTCGTCGCTCATCGAGAGCAGTTCGGGGTTGATCAACACGCGTGGCTCAGTACGGGTGCCGGAGGTATCCATGACGATCAACTGCTCGTGCACATCCACCTGGGTCGCAGCCAGACCAATCCCGTCGGCCGCATACATGGTCTCAATCATGTCGCTGACCAGCATGGCGATGCGCTCGTCAACGTGGGTCACCGGCTTGGCAACGGTTTTCAGTCGCGGGTCGGGGTAGCGAAGAATCGTGAGCTTGGTCATGGAAGACAAATCGGCAGGCACCTTGCTGGCGCGAAATCACGGTCTTGGTATCGCCACACGGGAGCCGATCCTCGCGGTGGACAATGGGGCTCTGATTTCGTAACGGCGGCGGGGGTTCAGAGGCAAAATCCCTGAAATCGAATGAAGATTTTCGCTGAATTTCCGGTCCCGTTGGCCGATACCGTTTTGTGAGTATTCAGCGTCCCTGCTCAGGCCAAATCATGGCGCGGCGCTCCGGGCGTCCCGTTGGGAGATTCATTGAATGACGCGTGCTACTTTTCGTGCCTTCCCATACCGCCAGCTCGCGCTGGCCGTATCCATCATGGCGTCGGTGGTCTCGAGCGCAGCCGCTGGCGCCGCCACGGCTTCTGCACCCGAACTCACTGAGCAGCAGCGCAGCACGGCCCAAAAAGTGGCTGCTGCGGGCGTGCCGCTTGCAGAGCTGGCCGCCAATGCTCCAGACTCGTACACCGTGAAATCGGGCGATACGCTTTGGGGGATTTCCGGCTTGTTTTTGCAGAGACCCTGGCGCTGGCCCGAGTTGTGGGGGATGAACCTCGAGCAAATCCGCAACCCGCACATGATCTTTCCGGGGCAGATTCTCCACCTCGACACGTCCAGCGGGCGGGCTCGGCTGCTCGTGGGCAAGCCGCTCAGCGACGCTGTGGTCAAACTTTCCCCGCAGGTGCGCACGGCAAAGGTGGTCACCACAGCCATCGCCTCCATCCCGTTCAACCTCATCGAGCCCTTTCTCAACGAAGCCGTGATTTTTGAGAGCGACAAGCTCAATGGCGCGCCGCGCATCGTGGCGACGCAGGAAGGACGTGTCCTGCTTTCAAGGGGAGACACCGCGTATGTTCGAGGGGACCGGGGCCAGAACACGGTGTTTCGCATCTTCCGTCAGGCTGTGGCGCTGAGGGATCCGGCCACCCATGAAGTGCTCGGTTACGAGGCTCCCTACGTGGGAACCGCTGAGCTTGTGCGCGGGGGTGATGCGCAATCAGACACCTCGGGCAAGACCGAGGTCGTCCCGGACACATTCCTTGTGACGAGCATCCGCCAGGAGGCTGGCGTCGGCGACCGGCTCGCGCCAGTGGTTCCCCACGAATACGAGAACTACGCTCCCCATGCCCCACAGGGCGATGTAGCAGGTCAGATCGTGTCGATTTATGGTGATGCGCTGACGGCCGGCCAAAATCAGATCGTGGTACTGAACCGGGGCGCCGGTGATGGCATGGAGCGCGGTCACGTGCTGGCTCTGTGGCATGACGGTCGCCGGGAAGTTGATCCGACCGATGGCCGGCGAACGCTCATGAAATTGCCGGATGAGCGGCACGGGGAATTGTTTGTATTTCGTGTGTTCAGCCGGATGTCCTACGCCTTGATCATGTCTGTCAAGGAGCCGGTCAAGGTGGGCGACCGCTTCACCAAGCCCTGATCTCGCGCGGAAGCTCGCGACGTGATGGAGCGTCTGGAGCTGGAGGCCTGGCTGAGGCTGCTGGGGACCCCCAGGTTAGGGCGCGAGTCTGCCCGGAGGCTACTTGCAGCCTTCGGGTCCGTGGAGGCGGTCGTCGCGGCACCGGCGACGGTCCTCCGAGAGCTGGTGGGCAAAACAGTTGCCAGCGCGCTTTCTATCGTGCCCGTCGGGCTGACCGCAACAGTGGACGCGGCCCTCGCTTGGCAGCATGCCGGCGGTGATGGTGAGCCCCCCTGCCGAGCCATCATTCCCTTGGGTGATCCGCGGTATCCGAAGCAACTGCTCGACACTGCGGACCCGCCACTGCTGCTCTACGCGCAGGGCGCGATCAATCTGCTCCAGTCAGACAAGGCAATCGCCATCGTGGGGAGCCGCAACCCCACTCCACAAGGTGAGCAGTCCGCACGTGATTTTGCGAGGGGTCTCAGCGAGGCGGGCTGGATCATCGTCTCAGGCTTGGCGCTGGGCGTGGATGCGGCTGCCCACGAAGGCGCACTGGCCAGCGGACAAGGAACGGTCGCGGTGGTGGGGACAGGGCTTGACCGCGTCTACCCCAGGAGTCACCTTGAGTTGGCGCATCGAATTTCACGGGCCGGGCTCATGCTCAGCGAGTTCCCGCTCGGTACACCACCTCTGGCCGCACACTTCCCGTTGCGCAACCGTGTGATCGCCGGCCTGACCAGGGGCACGCTGGTCGTGGAGGCTGCGCTGAAATCCGGGTCGCTTATCACCGCCCGCCTGGCTACTGAGGAAGGCCGCGAAGTGTTCGCGATCCCCGGATCCATTCATTCCCCTCAGGCTCGTGGCTGTCATGCCCTGATCAAGCAGGGCGCCAAGCTGGTCGAGTCCGCCGCCGACATTCTCGACGAACTGGCCTGGCAGCAGCGGC
>NCFZ01000105.1 GCA_002281415.1 Burkholderiales bacterium 28-67-8
CGGTGCCGGCGCCGTCCTCGTCCTTAGCGCCGTAGACGGCGAAGGTGATGCCGACACGCCGAAAGATCATCTCGGCTTCTTCGCGACGCGAATTCATCGTGTCGCCCGGCTGCTGCTTCAGCCACTGTTCATAGCCACGGTAGTGCTCGCGCACTTGCTGGCCACTGGCGTGCATCTCGTCAAAACTCGATTTCATCGGCTTCACTCCTGATGCACCAGTGTGTAGCAAATTCCAGGCCATTCCCTCCCGGCGCCCGGTCATTCAGGGCGCGCCCGGATCGCGCCAGTGCCAGTAACGGTGGTTGCTCTCCCGTGTGCACCGGCCCGAGGCGGCTGGCGCATCGCTGCGCCAGACCCAGGCGCCGCAGTGCGGGCTGTCGACACGCTCGATGCCGCGCTCGCGGTAGCGCTCCAGCACCTCGTCGGCCGGGTGGCCGTAGCGGTTGTGGTGGCCGGCCTGAAACACCGCAACGTGCGGATGCACCACATCGAGGAAGGCCGCTGATGACGACGTCTTGCTGCCATGGTGCGGCGCCAGCAGCACGTCGGCGCGCAGCGCATCGGGGTGCTCGCGCAGCAGGCGGATCTCCTGATCGCGCTCGATGTCGCCCGTGAGCAGCGCGCTCATGCCGACGCCTTGCACGCGCAGCACGCACGACAGCGTGTTGGGTTTGGGCGCGGACTCGTAGACCTCAGGCGCGGGGTGCAGCACCTCGAAGCGCACGCCGTCCCACTCCCAACGCTGGCCGGCCTCGCAACGCGGCGCGCTCACCGCGCGCTGCTGCGCTTCTAGCAGCAGCGGGTGCTGCGGCTCGAGCGAACTGAGCAGATCGCCCACCGGCCACTGCGCGAGCAGCGCGGGCGCACCGCCGATGTGGTCGGTGTCGCGGTGGCTGAGCACCAGCCGGTCGATGCGCTCGTCGCCGCGTGCGCGCAGCAGCGGCAGCAGCACGCGCTGGCCGGCATCGGACTCGGGCGAGTAGCGCGGCCCGCTGTCGTAGAGCAGCACATGGCTGCGGGTGCGCACGATCACCGCGGTGCCCTGCCCCACGTCGGCGGCCACGAGTTCGAACTGCCCGGGTCCTGGCAGATCGCGCGGCGGCAGCAGCAAGGGCAGCACCAGCGGCAGCGCACTCAGGCGCACGCGCCATGGCAGCGGCATGACCAGCAGCGCAGCACCGAGCAGCGCGCTCAGCTGCGCCCACCACGGCGCCACGCCCACCGACCACACGGCCACCGGCGCCTGCGCCAGCCAGCCGAGCAGGCCCACCAGCATGGCCACGCACCACGCACCGACCGTCCACAGGACAGGCACCAACGTGCCCAGCAGCGCCAGCGGCGTGATCACCAGCGTGACCAGCGGAATCGCGATCAGGTTGGCCGCGAAGCCCACCAGCGAGATCTGCTGAAAGAAGACCAGCGTCAAAGGCGCCAGCCCGATGGTGGCGATCAGCTGCGTGCGCAGACCTTCACCGATGACCCGGCACAGCCTGAGCACGGGCGTGAGCGGATCGGCGGCCTCGCGTCCATGCGCGGTCGGCGACGACACCATCAACAAGCCGACCGCCGCGAACGACAGCCAGAACCCGGGCTGCTGCAGCGCCCACGGATCGAGCAGCGTGACCACGCTGGCCGCCGCCAGCAGCACCAGCGGCCACGGCCAGCGCAACCCGGCGCTGCGCAAGGCGGCCACTGTCGCCAACATCCACACCGTGCGCTGCGCCGGCACGCCCCAGCCTGACAGCACCGCGTAGCCGGCCGCCGCCACCACGCCGCCCCACAGCGCGGCGGTGGGCGCGGGCAGCCACAACATCGCGCGCACGCTGCGCCGCCACAGCCGGCCCACGATGGCGCCGGCGCACCACGCGAACATCGTCACGTGCAGACCGCTGATGCTCACCAGGTGCGCGATGCCGGTGCGGCGAAACAGATCCCAGTCGTCGCGGTCGATGGCCGACTGATCGCCCACCGCCAGTGCGGCGAGCACGCCGGCGGCGCGCGCATCGCTCACCTGGGCGTCGATGGCGTCGCGCACGCGCTGGCGCCAGCGCTCCACCGGGTGCGCGGCGGCGCGCTCGATCAGCAGCGGCGGCAGCGCCTCGCGCACCGAAGCACTGGCGCCAACACCCTGCTCGAATGACTGCAGCTCGAGATCGAAGCCGTGAGGGTTCAGCAGACCGTGCGGGCGCCGCACCCGCACCGTGAACTGCCAGCGCTGGCCGGCGCGCAGCTCGCGCTGCAGTTCGCTGGGCGCTGCCTCGCCCTGAAAGCCCTGATACCAGCCCACGCTGATGCGCGGCGGCAGCGCCACGCCCTGGTCATCGAGCATCGCCTGCTCGACATCGAACTGGAAGCGCTGGCCACTGACGCCGCGCTGCGGCAAGCTGGCCACCACGCCGGTGATGCGCACATCGCGCCCTTCGAGCGCGGCGCCCAGCAACTCGCCTTGGCGCATCGAGGCCCGACCTCCGGTCAGCGCAAACGCCAGCAGCGCCAGACCGAGCACGGCTGCGAACCAGCCCCGTGGCCAACGCAGCGCCACAGCGATCGCCAGCGCGCCGATGACGCCCATCAGCACATAGGCGCCCGGTGCTTGCAAGCTGCGCTCTTGCAGTTGCAGCGCCGCGCCCAGCGGCCAGGCCAGGCCCACAAACGCCAACCGCCAGCCGGTGTTCACGACGCTGACGGGGGCGGCCTGGACATGCGGCGGAGTGTAGGATTTCAGCGTCCCGGCGCCTCCGTGTGCCGCCCTGTTCCCGCTTACGGATTTTCCCCATGACCGCATCTGCTTCCGTCTACGACCGCCTCAAGGCGCTGGGCATCGAACTGCCACCGGTGGCCACCCCCGCCGCCGCCTACGTGCCGTTCGTGCAAACCGGCAATCTGGTGTTCCTGTCGGGCCACATCGCCAGGCGCGACGGCCAGGTGTGGGTTGGCCAGCTCGGGCTGAACATGGACACCGCTGCCGGCCGAGACGCCGCGCGCGCCGTGGCCATCGACCTGCTGGGCACGCTGCACGCGGCCGTGGGCGACCTCAACCGCATCGAGCGCATCGTCAAGGTGATGAGCCTGGTCAACAGCACCGGCAGCTACACCGAACAGCACCTGGTCACCAACGGCTGCTCCGAGCTGATCGGCGAGGTGTTCGGCGCCAGGGGACAGCACGCGCGCAGCGCCTTCGGCGTGGCGCAGATTCCGCTGGGCGCGTGCGTCGAGATCGAGCTGATCGCGCAGGTCGCCGCAGCGTGAGGTCGCGCCCGCAGGTCGCCCGCTGGCTGCTGAGCATCGCCGCGCTGTCGGTGACGGCCGTGGCCGCCGCGCTGGTGTCGCAGCATGTGTTCGACATGCCGCCGTGCCCCTGGTGCGTCTTGCAGCGGGCGATCTACCTGGCGATCGCCGCGGTGTGCCTGACCGGCGCAGCGCTGGCGCTGCCGTTGGCGCGCCGCGCCGCTGGTGCGCTGGCGCTGCTGCTGGCGATCAGTGGCACGGCCTCGGCGCTATACCAGCACCTGGTGGCCGCGCGATCGGCCTCGTGCAACCTGACCTTCGCCGACAAGGTGATGAGCTTTCTCGGCCTCGACAGCGTCCTGCCCTGGCTGTTTCAGGTCTACGCCAGCTGCGCCGACGCGGCCGTGTCGATGCTCGGCGTGCCGTATGCGTACTGGAGCCTGGCGCTGTTTGCCGCGCTGGGGCTGGGTGCGGCGCGGGTCGCCTTCGGCCGGGCCTGAAGCTGCGCCGAACACGGCAGCGAGGGGATTCCCGCTGCCGTGTGGGCTGAGACGCCAGCTCGGCTGGCAGCCTAGTGGTGAGCGGCCCCGGCGCCGTCGCCGTGGTGCTCGCCATGACGCGGGTCACGATGGTCCACCTGGACCGTCCCTTCGAACAACGAGAACTTACTGACCTGTTCGGCGGGCAGCTTCGACTCGGCTTGCTCGATCGCACGCGCCAGACGACTGGCCGCGGGCGGCGACATCCCGGCCAAGCCCAAGGTCGCTGCTCGCTTCAACCCATCACCGCCACACACCGCGATCGACCAGGTTCCGTTTTCCTTTCTGAGCAGGGCACGCCCGCCGCGATCGGTCTGCTGCCAGCCCGTCACGGCGAAGTCACCCTCGATGGAAATGGGCGCCACGGTCAATGGCGCTGCGGGTTTGTCGAACTGCGCCTTCATCACCGACTCGATCGCGCGAGCATCGGTGTTGGCCACCGCTTCGCCCGGGGGCTGCAGCACCATCTTTTCGTCAGCCAGACTCGCCAGGCAGAGCGTGGCACCCGCGGCAAACAACAGAGGCACCAGCGTTTTTCTTGCGTTCATGTCGTGGGTCCGTTTCTCAAAAGCTGGTCTTCAAGCCGACTTGGGCCGAAATGCCGGGCATGCGGTAGCCCGAGCGAAACTCGTACTTGCGGTCGAAGATGTTTTCCACCGCAGCGAAGATTTCCCCGCGCGAACCCAGCGCTGGCAATGCGTAGCCCACGCGCACGTTCGCGACCGTGAAGCCGCCCACCTTCGAGGTGTTCGCCGAGCCATCGGCGCGCGCTTGGCCGAGAACCGTCATGCGGCTTTGGTTCTGGGCATCGAAGCTGACCCGGAACGGCCCGCCGCGCCAATTCGTGCCCACGGAGATGTTGGATCGCGGAGCGTAGGGCAGGTCCGATTTGGATGAGTTCAACCAGGTCCAGCCGCCAAACACGCTCCAGCCGGACGAGATCTTGTGCTGCACCATCACCTCGGAACCCTGCACGCCGTAGGAGCCCAGGTTGAGGAACGCCGGAGCCGGCACCGAGGGTGGGAAAGCGAACACGTAGCGGTCCTTGACATCGTCGTCGAAGAACGCAACGTCGAGCGTGGTCGCGGGGCTGGCGTACCAGGTGAGGCCGACTTCCTTGTGGTTCATTTTCTCGGCGTCGAGGCTGCGCCACGACGTGCCCAACGCGGAAATCAGGTGCGACAACACGGCCGCGTCGATGCCTGGGTAGTTCACGCCCCGCGAAAAGTTGGCCCGCAAGGCCAGGCTGTCTTCATGGGCCAGGATCACGCCGGCATGCGGCGCGACTTCATTGGCGAGCTGGTTGTGCTGGTAGCTGCGGATTCCCACCGAAGGGGTCAGTGTCCAGCCGTTCCCCACTTCCGTCGAATGGCTGACGGAAACGAAAGGCGACGTGATCGTGAACTGCCGTGACTTGAAGCCGACCGGTGAGACCTTGCCGCTCAGGCTGTCCACATCCAGCCCCGTCGAGACCAGCCCGCCGCTCCAGGGCTTGAAGTCTTCTCGCCAGCGCACGCCGTACATGTCGAACTTCGACGTCAGCCCGGGCTTTTGGACCGCCTTGCCGCTGTTCTCGTAGAACTTGATCGAGCCCTTGGCCCAGCCATGGTCGTGCTCGACCGTGAGTGCGGCCAGATGGCCGTCGGTGTCGTAGCGGTCACCCTGACCCACGCCGGTGTCGGCGTTGCCCGGATCGCGAGCGGTGTTGTCCACGGCCAGCAGCAAAACGCTCGCAGACCACTGAGGATTGAACCGGTAACCCACGCGCCCCATCACATTGGCCAGCCGGCCGTCGGCATCGTCGCGATGGCCGTCGGACGTGGCGTACCCCTGGGCCAGCGAGTAATCGAAGTCACCGCTGCGCCCCGACAGGTCGGCTTGTTCAATGAAGGTGCCGAAGCTGCCGCCACGCACTGATGCGTCGCCCCTCACGCCGTCCTGGCTGGATGCGCGCTTGGGCACCAGATTGATGGCGCCGAAAGTGTTGCCGAACACCTGCGGTTGCGGCCCCTTGTAGACATCCAGCCGGTCCATGCCGTTGATGGGCAGCAAGTCGAGCAGCGGGTGGCTCCACACGCCCATGTAGAACGGGATGCCGTCGATGTAAGTCTTGATTTCGCTGCCCGGGCGGCTGGTTCCCATCCCGCGGATGTACACCGCGCCGCCTTCTTCACCACCGAAGGATCCGACAGGGTTGAAGCGGGAAATCGACACGCCCGGCGTGCGCCGCAGGGCGGCCGCGGCATCGACCGCGTTCAAGTCCTCGATCTGCTGGGCGCTGACCGTCGTTCGGAAACTGGCGAACGTGTCGGTCGAATTGCCCTCGATGACCGGCGACCCGGTCACGATCACGGCGTCGAGGGTCTGGGTCTGGGCGGTGACGGAAAACGGAAACGCGAGGGCAGTCGCCCACGCAATGGCTGATTTGCGCATGAGGAGTCTTTCTGAAATTCAATAAGAAAAGCCGCGCATGGAGATGCGCCGGCCCACGGGACTGAACTCAGGACTCAGGAGGTGCGCGTGCCTGCCAGGCACAAAAGACAAGGGACTGAGGGGCAGTGAGTGGCGGTGGCGGCGCTTCGGTGAGGGCAGCGAGCTCGGCCACGAACAAGATGACGGCTTCAGGCGCGAGCCCGAACCCGAGGCCGCACAAAGGGCAGTCCAGCTTCGGCGTGAGCGGCACGTGGTGATCGGCGTCCACCGGCACCGACGCCACGGTGATGCCCATACCGCTGCAAAGGATCTGGGTCTGGGTGCCCGAAACCAACGGCGACGCGATCGCAAAACCCAGCGACAACAGGTAGAACGCCAGTGCCAGGCGGCACATGGTGAGCGAGCGTCGGAATGGGCTCAAGCTGATCATTGCCCTTGATTGTTCCATGGTCTTGGCACCAGACTTGTGCACCCCAGTCCTGGCCAGCGGCCGTGCCGCCACCACCGGTCGGTCAACGCGAGCTCAAAAGAAAAACACGCCGACTCAGCCCGCCACCACCCTCACCGCCTTCGGAATCGCGTCTTGCGGCTTGCCCTTGCGCGCCCGCTTGCCCAGATAGACCGCGAGCGACGCGCCCTTGAGCAGTTCGTCGCGGTCCTTGCCTCCGCGCCCGGTGCCTTCGATGCGCAGCGCCTGCGAGAACACCGCGACGCTGGCGAGTGAGTCGGGCGTCTCCAGGTCCATCAGCGTCAGGCCGCGCCCGCCGTTGGGCTGCAGCTTCAGGTCGGACAACGGGAACACCAGCAGCCGCCCACTGGCTGACAGGCACGCCACCTGATCGTCGAGGCTGCCGGCCGCTGCCAGCGCGGGCGGCAGCGGCTGCTCGCCGGCTTCGAGCGTGAGGAACGCCTTGCCGCTGCGGTGGCGAGACACCAGATCGCCCACGCGCGCCAGCAAGCCGTAGCCGCCGCTCGACGCGAGCAGCAGGGTTTGCGCCGCGTGGCCGGCGAAGTAGTGCGCCGGCTGCGTGCCCGACTCGAGCTCGACCAGCGTGGTGATCGGCTGGCCGTCGCCGCGCCCGCCCGGCAGCAGGCTGACCGGCGTGGAATAGGTGCGCCCGCTGCCGTTGAGCGCGCTGCCGAACACCAGCAGCACGTCGACGCTGCGGCACGCGAAGGTGGTCAGCAGGCTGTCGCCCGGCTTGAACTGCAGGCCGACCGGGTCGACCTCATGGCCCTTGAGCGCACGCACCCAGCCCTTGGCACTGACCACCACCGTCACCGGCTCGTCGACCACCTTGATCTCGACCACGGCCTTTTTCTCGGCCTGGATCAGCGTGCGGCGCGGGTCTTTCTCGAGCGAGCCGAACTGCTTCACGTCGGCTTCGATTTCCTTGATGACCAGCCGCTTGAGCGTGCCGGGGTTGCCCAGGATGTCCTCGAGCTTGCCCTGTTCGGTGCGCAGCTCGGTGAGCTCCTGCTCGATCTTGATCGCCTCGAGGCGGGCGAGCTGGCGCAAGCGGATCTCGAGGATGTCGTCGGCCTGCCGTTCGCTGAGCTTGAAGCGCTCCATCAGCGCGGCCTTGGGCTCGTCGGCGTTGCGGATGATGCGGATCACCTCGTCGATGTTGAGCAGCACGAGCTGCCGGCCTTCGAGCACGTGCACGCGGTCGAGCACCTTGCCCAGCCGGTGCTGCGAGCGGCGCTGCACCGTTTGCAGCCGGAAGGCGACCCACTCGGTGAGCATCTGGCGCAACGTCTTTTGCGTGGGCCGGCCATCGGCGCCCACCATCGTCAGGTTGATCGGCGCCGAGCACTCGAGGCTGGTGTGCGCCAGCAGCTGCGTGATCAGCTCGGACTGCTCGATGCGGCTGGTCTTGGGCTCGAAGACCAGGCGCACCGGCGCGTCCTTGCTCGATTCGTCGCGCACTGCATCGAGCACGCCGAGCACCGACGCCTTGAGCTGCACCTGATCGGCGCTGAGCGCTTTCTTGCCCGCCTTGACCTTCGGGTTGGTGAGCTCCTCGATCTCCTCGAGCACGCGCTGCGAGCTGGTGCCTGGCGGCAGCTCGGTCACCACCAGCTGCCACTGGCCGCGTGCGAGTTCCTCGATCTTCCAGCGCGCACGCACCTTGAGGCTGCCGCGCCCAGTGGCGTAAGCGGCGCGGATGTCCTCAGCGCTGCTGATGATCTGGCCGCCGCCGGGGTAGTCGGGGCCGGGAATCAGCGCAGCGAACTCATCGTCGTCGAGCTGATCGTTGCGGATCAGCGCGATGGCCGCCAGCGCCACCTCGCGCAGGTTGTGGCTGGGAATCTCGGTGGCCAGGCCGACCGCGATGCCGCTCGCGCCATTGAGCAGCACGAAGGGCAGCCGGCCGGGCAGCTGCCGCGGCTCTTGCGTCGAGCCGTCGTAGTTGGGAATGAAGTCGACCGTGCCTTCGTCGATCTCGTCGAGCAGCAGCCGCGAGATGGGGGCG
>NCFZ01000106.1 GCA_002281415.1 Burkholderiales bacterium 28-67-8
GCCGACGGCCGCACGTGTGCCTCCGGAATTCTTCAGCCCATAGTCGGCCCGGCCGCCCAACCGCACGCCGAGCGAGCGCACTGCCGCGCGCTGATCTCCAGCGGCTCGGTTAGACGCCAGCGGGTTCCCGTGCTCATCAGCCTGATCGGGATGCCCGGCGGTGGCAAGTCCACCGTGGGCCGGCAACTCGCACGCCGGTTGGGAGTGGCGTTCAACGACAGCGATGCGCTCATCGAGCGCCGAATCGGTTGCAGCATCCGAGAGTTCTTCGACCGTGAAGGCGAGGAGCGCTTCCGTGACATCGAGCAAGAGGTGATCGCCGAACTGGTCGCTTCCTCCAAGGGTGTGCTGGCCACTGGCGGTGGCGTGGTTCTGCGAGAAGCCAACCGCGATGTGCTGCATCGGGGCAGTTCGGTCGTCTACCTGCGGTCATCACCCGAAGAACTGTTCCGGCGTCTACGCCACGACACCAACCGGCCATTGCTGCAGGTGAGCGACCCCATGGCTCGCTTGCGTTCGCTGTTCCAGGTGCGTGACCCGCTGTATCGCAGCATCGCCCACTACGTCATCGAAACGGGGCGGCCCTCGGTGCCCAATCTGATCAACATGTTGCTGATGCAACTCGAACTTGCGGGTCTGATCCCGATGGACACCGTGCCATCGCCGGTCGACGGAGCCGAAGCGCCAACCCATTGAGCGCTGTGGTCGCGTTGCAAAATACGGCGATGCCCAAGCAACTTCAAACCGAGACCGTCAGCATCGCGCTGGCCGAGCGCAGTTACGACATCCTCATCGGCTGCGGGCTGCTCGATTCGCCTTCAGCGATTTCCTGCGGCCCCACCTCGGCCGAGGCGCTGATCGTCACCAACACCACCGTCGCACCGATCTACGCCAAGCGCTTGCAATGCGTTCTCGCCCAGCACCACGCCCGGGTTCGCACCATCGCGTTGCCGGATGGCGAGGTCTACAAGGACTGGGCCACGCTCAACCTGGTTTTTGATGAGTTGCTGCGCGAGGCTTTCGACCGCAAGACGGTGCTCTATGCGCTGGGCGGCGGGGTGATCGGCGACATGACCGGCTTTGCCGCCGCCTGCTACATGCGCGGCGTGTCGTATGTGCAGGTTCCGACCACGCTGCTGGCGCAGGTGGATTCATCGGTGGGTGGCAAGACCGCCATCAACCACCCCGCGGGCAAGAACATGATCGGGGCCTTCTACCAACCCCTGCGCGTGATCGCCGACCTTGACACGCTCGACACGTTGCCCGAGCGCGAGATCTCGGCCGGTCTGGCGGAGGTGATCAAGTACGGACCGATCGCCGACGATGCGTTCCTGACCTGGATCGAACAGCACATCGACGCCCTGCGCGCCCGAGACAAAACCGCGCTGGCCTATGCCGTGCGGCGCTCATGCGAGATCAAGGCCTGGGTGGTGGGTCAGGACGAACGCGAGTCGGGCTTGCGGGCCATCCTCAATTTCGGCCATACCTTCGGCCACGCGATCGAGGCGGGGCTGGGCTACGGCGAGTGGCTGCACGGCGAGGCCGTGGGCTGCGGCATGGTCATGGCCGCTGACCTGTCAGTGCGCCTCGGGCTCATTGATGCGGCGTACGCCGAGCGCCTCACCCGGCTGATCGAGCGAGCCGGGCTGCCCACTCGCGGGCCCCGGTTGGGCGCGGCGCGTTACCTCGAGTTGATGCGCGTCGACAAGAAATCCGAGTCCGGCCAGATCCGCTTCGTGCTGATCGACGCCCCGGGGCGCGCAAGCCTGCACCGCGCCGATGACGCGCTGGTGGCCCAAGCGATCGAAGCGCACTGCGAGTGAACACCACCCACGGCGGATCGCTGTCGCCATTCGCCAGCCACCCTGATCGCAGTCGCGGTCGGCGGTACACGGAGGTACCTTCGCCGGGGCGCAATGCGTTCCAGCGCGATCGCGATCGCATCGTGCACAGCACGGCGTTTCGTCGGCTGGTCTATAAGACCCAGGTCTTCCTCAACCACGAGGGGGATCTGTTTCGCACGCGCATGACGCACTCGCTTGAGGTGGCGCAGATCGCCCGTTCGATCGCCCGCCCACTGGGCCTGCATGAGGATCTGGTCGAAGCCATCGCGCTGGCCCACGACGTGGGCCACACGCCCTTCGGCCATGCCGGTCAGGATGCGCTCAATGCCTGCATGCTGCAGGTGCATCCCGATCGAGAAGGCTTCGAACACAACTTCCAGAGCCTGCGGGTGCTGGATTTCCTTGAGGTTCGCTATCCGCAGTTTGAGGGCCTGAACCTGAGCTTCGAGACGCGCGAAGGTGTGCTCAAGCATTGCTCACAGGCCAACGCACGCAGGCTCGAAGCCAGTGAGCCGGGCGGAGTCGGTCAGCGGTTTCTGGCGCGCACGCAGCCCGGGCTTGAGGCGCAGTTGTGCAACCTAGCCGATGAGATCGCCTACAACGCGCACGACATCGACGATGGGGTTCGATCGGGGTTGCTTTCGCTCGAGCAGCTTGAAGAGGCGCAGGTCTTCGACCGCTACCGCGTGAAGAGCCTGCGCCAACATCCCGATCTGGTGGGCAAGCGGCTGTTGTTCGAGTCGATTCGTCGCATGCTGTCGGCGCAGATTCATGACGTGATCGCCAGCACCCGTGCGCTCATCGAGCAGGCCGCCCCTGAAACGGCAGACGAGGCCCGACAACATCCGCCGTTGGTGTGCTTCAGCCCGACGATGGCCGTGCAAAGCGCGCAGTTGAAGCATTTCCTCAGTCGCAACCTGTACCGGCACCCGAAAGTGCAAGACACCACCGACCGCGCCCGCGATGTGGTGGCTGGTTTGTTCGAGCGCTACCTGACCCGCCCCGCCGATCTGCCCGAGTCCGCGCCGGTCTTGCCGCCGCTGGATGACAAACCCACCCAGCGCGCTCGTGCGGTGGCCGATTACATCGCCGGCATGACCGACCGATTTGCCCTGCGCGAACACGAGCGCTTGACCGGCCAGCGCCTGTTCGACTGATGCGTTTCCGGGCGTGCGGTGCGGGGCTTCAGTCGGCCGCGAGCACCAGCTCGATGTGCCGCACGCTGGCCACCGCCACGCCGTGGCGTTGAGCGGGGCGCAGCACTGTTTCGCACAGCCTGGACGCCACGGCGAGTTGCAGCGCGGGCGGCTGCTGCGGCTCGATGCGGGTGACGGCGCATTGCTGCGCCACGCCGCTCTCGCTGATGAGTACATCGACGCTCACGCTGCGCGCACCTTGAGCCATCAGCATGGGCACATCGACTTGCCACTCGGGCAAAGGCATTGCGGGCGCATCGACTTCAGAAGTGTCGAAATAGCGCTGACCGGGCTCAGGCGTGGCGTCCGGGGGCAACGGCGCCCCTGCCTCTTTTGAAGGCGATTCGCCGGGTGGTGATGGCACTGCCAGCGGCGCTGTCGCAATCACCGCAGCGATGGTGCGCACCTGCATTGATGTGAGCGCCGGCGAGCCTGCCTTCAGGCGTTGAATACCAGCCGTGTCGACCCCGTTGACCGCGCTGGCCAAGGCCAGATGCAGCGCAGCCGCACCAACCACAGCGGTGCTGATCCGACGCCAGGTGAACCCTGTGCCGGACCTCGCGTGGGCGGGTTCCGGCACAGGCGAGGCCTTCATGGGCACCAACTATCTCCAGCAGCTTTGCATCGCCGCCACCTGAGTGGCGCCTGCCGCTGACGTGTAGTTGACCAGTTGTCGCACGCCCGTGCTGGTGATCTGAAAGTTGCCGCACTTGTCGTTCGCCATCGTCCCGGCGCGTGTGGCTGTCACGGTGAAGGTGCTGGTGGATCCGGTTCCGGTGGTTGCCACCGCGATCGTGTACGCAGCGGTTCCGGACGTTGGCGACTGGCTGTAGCGGGCCGGAAACAGCGTTGCATCGGTCACCGCCACGCCGGCCGTGTTTTGGTCGTAGGCGTAGTTCTCGGCGTAGAAGCGCTCCATCCATTGCGCGGCTTGCATCAGCTGGGACTGCGCCTCGGCCCGTCGGCCACGGGCGATGTAGTCGCGGTAGGACGGATAGGCGATCGACGACAGGATTGCGACGATGGCCACGGTGATCATCAACTCGATCAGGGTGAAGCCCCGCTGGCCGCGGCGGGCGGATGGCGCGAGGGTTTTCGACGTGCAGGATGTGTTCATGCTCAACGTGTCTTGAAGCCGGGAATCTCGCGCCAGAAGATGCGCCCGGAACTGAGGCTTGAGCTCAGGCGCGGGTTTTCTCCGCCTGACGTGGCGCCCTCATAGGCGGTGCAGTTGAGCGATCCGCTCGCGCAGCCGGCCTGGCTCGAGCCCCTGCCCACCAGGTCGCTGACGAACTGGCCCTTCTGGTCGGTGACCGGCACGGTGGCCAGCATGTACGTGACGTACGACGGCACGATGCGATAGACCGAGGGGTCGCCATCCAGGATTTTGGCGCTTCCGAGCAGGCCGCTGGGCAGGCCAGTGACCGGATCCACGCCCACGAGCCGGGCCACCGGGGTGCTGGTGCAGGGGTCGGTGGCTGCACCCGTCAGGGCGGGTGCGGGGGATACCGTCACCGTCAGCACCTGGTTGTTGGCGACGGTGAGGTTGTTCAGGCCCATTTCCGATGACACGTTGAAGAACAGCGACCAGCCGTTCTTGGTGCTCCAGTCGATCGTGTCGCCGGTCACGTAGCGGTGCAGGTCGTCACCGAAGTTGACCAGCGTGCGCGAGGCCAGCGAGCTCAGGCTGCGTGGCAGCGCAGCCTCCATGGCGGCCGCCGTGGCAATCGACGCAAAGGACGGCTTGTCCCACACACCAAACATGGCGTTGGTGCGCGTGGTGTTCGGGAAGTCCGCGGCGTACAAGGCAGAGCCGGTCGCGATGTCCACGATCACGCCACCCAGCGGGTGGAAGTTGGCCACCGGTGCTCCGGTGATCGGCAGAGGGCGGTTGCTCGCGTCGATGGCCTTGAACAGCGGCTTGCCGAAGTACGACACCGCCCAATTGGCTGGGTCGCTGCTGCTGACATCGAAGCGCCAGAGGTTGCCCTTGAGGTCGCCGGCGTAGATGTAATCGGCCACGCGGTCATTGTTGGTGTCGACCCAGGTGACCTGCGACAGACCGTTGCAGTCCACCGCTGGGCTTGTCACCGTCGTGCTGCACGTGCCGGTCGGCACCACCAGCTTCTTGTACTTGCCGCCGCTTCCGGCCGCATTCCCGTCGGCGAAGACGATGAACAGCGCTGCGTTGCCCGTGGTGCTTTCGACGCCATTGCCAAACAGCGCGGCGAAGCGCCCGTTGTTCATCATGGCGATCTGACCGGCCTGGTTGGTGGCGCGGTTGAGCGTCGGCTCGGAGATGATGTAGCCCAGATCGGTGTCGTCGGCGCTGGTCAGTTGCCACTTGAAGATGCTGGCCGCATGCCCTTCGTCAAGCTGAGCGCCACTCACCGTGGTCACGTTGCTGGCATCGGTGGCCACCGAGCCGGCGTTCGTCACGTCCAGGGCAAAGATGCCCTTGCCGCCGCGACCGAGTGACGAGAACAGGTAGGTGGCCCAGGCGCCGCTGACCTTCACGTCGCCCACGAACGGCGAGCCGTCGACGAACGGCTGGACCTTGGCTCCGTTGGGGTCTGCGTAGGCCTTCAGGTTCGTGAACACGGGGTCCGGCACGTACGACAGCACCGGCCTGCCACCCAGGCTGGTGGCGCTGGCGTCGAAGGCGTGCAGCATGCCGTCACCCGCGCCGGCCCACAGCAGGAGGCGGCGGCTCGACCACGTCGAGATGAAGTCCGCGTAGCCGGTGAAGGCAGCGCCAAAGTAGCGACCGTTGGGACGCTTCTGGATCGTCGGGTTCGAGTTGACGATCGGGCCCAGGATCGATGAGGCCGCTCGCGATCGGAACAAGCCCGCGTAGCTGGTGTCGCCACGCAGCCATTGCAGCACCTGCTGACCGTAAGTGCTGCCGCTGTTGACACCGCCCACCGTGGTTTGAAGAACCACCTGCTTGGCAGAGCTCAGGGCAGACCATGTGAACGCCTTGCCCACCGCACCCTCGTTGGTGATGACCTCACGGGCATTCCACGCGGTCTGCGTGAGCAAACTCTCCGCATTCCAGGTTTCGTTGCCGGGAGATGCGAACGAGCCATCAGCCTGCAAGGCGTAGGCACGCAGTGCGCCGCTGCCGTCACCCGCATTGAAGGTGGCGACCACCTTCAGGTCACCCTCTTGAAGCTGGCTCGAGGCGATGGCCGGTGCGGTGTTCGACGAGGTGACGATGTCTTCGAGGATCTCCTTCAGCGAGGTGGCCAGCAAGTCCGGGCGCCGCGCGTAGAAGTAGTTGTCGGGGTTGCCGTCGCACGGGTCGGCTGCGGTACCGGCGCATGAGGTCCCGTCGGCCTTCTTGCGGTCCCACTGGTTGAGTCGGGTGGGGTAGAGGTCGGTGGCCGCGGCCTTGTCGTCGCTGGTGTACTTGAAGCCGCCGTACTTGGCGATGTACCAAAGCGGCTCATTGAGCTTCACGTTGGTAGCGCCTGTCATGTTGAAGGTCTTGTAGGTTTCTCCACGGATGTAGTTGCCGTCGGCCGTCAATCTGGAGCACAGCTTGGTCGACGACGAACCCGACGGCGCTTGACAGCGGCTGCTCGAAGACACCGCCCCGGCAGCCACAGTGGCCGTGGTGTTGGCCACGAAATTGTTGATGCCGCTGTGCATGTACAAGCCGTCGGTGCTCGTGCCGACCAGGGTGTAGCCAAAGCCGAAGGGCTGCGTGGAGCCGGTGTTGGCCTCGATGGCCTGCGTGTAGATGGTGATGGTGGGCGCTGCCACCGAGCCGCCGACGACCCAGCGGATCGAGTCGAGCTGATCCTGGTCCTGGTCTTCGCCAAGCATGCTGTGTTGCCAGAGCACCAGCGCCGAGCCCGAGGCGAATCCTTCCCCGTCATCAGGGATCGACGTGCTCAGCACCTTGAAGTCCACCATGTTGCCCGGCAGGGCGGGCGATCGGATCGAATCCAGACTGGCCGGGGTGATGTACACGCGAGGGCAGGCCGGGTTGCTCAGACCTCCGTTGGCCGTGGCGCAACTGGCTTGGCCCGGCAGGGGCACCTCAATCGTGGCCGCGCTGCCCGCCAGTGTCACGCCGTAGTTGCGCACCGTCATGGCGTTGTAGGGCAGGTCCGGGATGCCGTCGGCTGTCGCATCCAGGTCGCTGCGGATGCGGTGGGTGTTGGCGTAACCGGCCGCGCCCGCGCCCAGGAAGGTGCCGCGGAAGTTGGGTCCGTTCGGGCAGGCGCCCTGAACCAGGCCCAGGTCGGTGATGGTCTTGCCCGTGCACTGCAGGTCGGCGTCAGTGCCGGTACCGCCGTTGTTGCCCACCAGCCGTGTGGTGCCGGTGATGCCCTCCTTGTCGCCAATGATCTTGGTCAGGGAGGCTGCCGTGCCGCTGCCGGTGATGTCGCTGAAAGCGGCCATGCCGGTCACGTCGTCGTAACTGTTGATTGCGCCCGACATCGTGATGATGTTCAGGGGCCGGCAGATGCCGCGGCCGTAAAGCAGGTAGCGCCTCTGACCGGCGTTGATGGTCGCGTTGTCGAAGGTGCTGCTCAACGGGTCCACCCAACCGCCGCTGGCTCCGTTGGGGACGGGCAGGCCCACCGCCGTGTCTTTGGTGCCGGCCGTCACCTGGGGTGTCTTGCCGGCGTAGTAGCGGATTGACTCCAGCAGCAACTCGCCCACCGGATTGCCCCAGGACGGGCAGCTGCCGTTGGCCAGCGAGTCCGAGTAGCAGCTTTCTGTAGAGCCGTTCGAGAGGGTGTAGTTGCCCGTGCTTTCGTCGTAGCCGTAAAGGGTGATCTCGCTCAGTGACTGCACGATGCCGCCCTTGGATGTGCCACCCGTGCCAGCGGTTGCGGCCAGGAAGCGTCCCGTTGACGAGTTGATGAACTGCCCCGTGGTGGGGTTGATCTCATCGTTGATTTCGCCGATGTTCTTGCGCAGCACGCCGGCTTGCAGGTTGTTGTCGTACGAGCCCATCAGCAGGCCGAACTCGGCGCGCGCGGCCTGGGTGCCGCTGCTGGAACTCTCGCCGAAGTCGTGCAGCAGGCCGGTCGGCTTGTAGACCGCGCTCGATCCCGTGCCGTACTTCTTGCAGTTGGACTCCAGCATGCCGCTCATGCAGACCTGAACGCGTGCCGTGAAGCTGGGGCCGGCAGCTGATCTGCCGCTGCCGTAGGTGGCTCCGTCGGTGCCGGACACCGGCACGCTGATCTTGTGCACGTAGTTGGCATTGGCCGAGCCGAGGGCGCCGACGGGCGTCACGTAATTGGCCGTCAGGAAGGCGATCGTCGGCGTCTCCCAGGTGTAGTTGAGTTCACTGGACCAGTTGCAGGTGCGAACCTCGGTCATGTTCCACAGCGCGAAGTTGCCGATGGCCACCCGGATTTCTGGCGTCAATGCGTTGGTCTGCGAGATGCCGGCGTTTTCAGCGGGTCTGCGGCACAGCGTGATGCCCTTGGCGCTGCTGAACGTCCGCCAGTCCTGCGCGGTCTTGCCGGGCAGGCCGCATTCGACACCGGCTTCGATCGCATCGGCCAGTTCGTCATAGGCAGCCGGATTGTCCTTCCAAAGGTGGTCGAGCGCGCCGCCCAGCGTTTC
>NCFZ01000107.1 GCA_002281415.1 Burkholderiales bacterium 28-67-8
GGTGCGACGTGCGGACGGCTCGGGCACAACTTTCTATTTCACGAACTACCTGTCCAAACTGAGTCCCGATTGGAAGAGCCGCGTCGGGGAGGGCACTGCTGTCAATTGGCCCACAGGTACGGGTGGCAAGGGCAATGAAGGCGTATCGGCTTTTGTTCAGCGCCTCGAAAATTCGATCGGCTACGTCGAGTACTCGTACGCCAAGCAAAATAAGATGTCTTACACCTTGGTCGGGAATCGCGAAGGCAAGTTCCCGTCTCCCAATGACGAGAGTTTCAAGGCAGCGGCGGCTGGGGCTGAGTGGGAGAAGAGTTTCTACCAGGTTCTGACGGAACAGCCTGGCGATAACGCTTGGCCGATCACCGGTGCGACCTTTATCCTGATGCACAAGGTGCAAGACAAGCCTGAGCAGGCTGCCGGCGTGCTCAAGTTCTTCAGCTGGGCTTACGCCAACGGCGACAAGATGGCCGACGATCTTGACTACGTTCCGATGCCCAAGTCGGTGAAGGACATGGTCGCCAAGCAATGGGCCACCATGAAGGACGGCGCAGGCAAGCCCATCGCGATGAAGTGATCCTTCTGTTGCCTCCCGAGGCAACTCAGCCCCTGCGGTCCTTGAGCGGATCACAGGGGCTTTTTTGCGCCGTCGCGAATCTTCGATTCAGCCGTTCAGATTTACCCTGATCCGGCCGATAACCGTGTGAGACAGCTGAGGCTGCCCGTTGCCGATCGGCCCACCGGTTGGATTTCTTGTCAGTTCCAGCACAGGAGGCGCCGCCATGAAGATTCTGCAAGCATGCTTTTCGCGCGCTCCCGATGCCTCTGACCTGAGCGATCTGGCCACCATCGATCCGCAGCTCGTGCTGGTGTTCGGTTCGGTGGCGCTGATCAGCGATCCGTGTGTTCTGCAGTCCTTGCGCAGCGCCTTTCCAGACGCTGAGCTGGCTGGGTGCTCGACCGCTGGAGAAATTGCCGACGATGGGGTTCTCGATGACCAGCTTGTGCTCACGGCCTTGCACTTCAGGGATCCGGGCTTTGTCGTGGCGACCACCGATCTGCACGGCATGAGCGACTCTTCGGGCGCCGGCTTGCGGCTGGCTCAGCAACTCAACGCTCCCGACTTGCACAACGTGATCGTGTTCAGTCAGGGCGTGAACGTGAACGGCAGCGCCTTGCTCGAGGGTTTCAGTCGGGGCTTGGCACCGGGCGTGAAACTCTCGGGTGGTCTGGCCGGTGACGGTGCTGCGTTCAAGAAGACCTACACGCTTTCGCGGCACGCGGTCTCGAGCGAACAGATGGTGGCCATCGGTTTCACGTCACCGCACCTGGAACTCAGGCACGGCTCGCTCCACGGCTGGAATCCATTCGGTCCGGCGCGCGCCGTCACGCGATGCGAAGGCAATGTCCTGTACGAACTGGACGGCGCTCCGGCGCTGGAGGTCTACAAGAAATATCTCGGCGCCTACGCGAAGGACCTGCCAGGCTCGGGCCTGCTGTTTCCCTTCGAGATGCTGTCCAGCGATCATCAGACGATGGGTCTGATCCGCACGATCCTCGGGATCGATGAGGCCGTTGGCAGCCTGACGTTGGCCGGTGACATTGCCGAGGGCTGCTACCTGCGGCTGATGCACGCCACCACCGACTCGCTTGTGGACGGCGCGCACGAGGCTGCGATCTCTGCAGGTGTTGACGGGCAGTCCAGTGCGCAGCACCTGGCGCTGCTGGTGAGTTGTGTCGGACGAAAGCTGGTGATGGGCGCCAGGGTGGACGAAGAGGTCGAGGCCGTGACCGCCGTGTTGGGTGGCAATGTCCGCGTCGCAGGCTTTTATTCCTACGGCGAAATCAGTCCGGGATCTCACGATTCGGTCGTCTCCGACCTGCACAACCAGACGATGACCATCACCCACTTGATCGAACGTTGAGGTCGTACACATGAGCGACCTCGGGATCTTCGGCAATCGCGCCTTTGCCAGACAGCTCAGGCGTCATCTGGGCATTGATGGTCCGCAGGCGCTCGACACCCTGCTTTCCACCTTGGACGAGGCGGGCATCGAACATCCGGCGCTGGCTCGCCTGGCCGAACAGTTGCCAAAATTCATGGCAGTGGTGGCCGACAGCTACGAACAGTTCGACCGCGATCAGGTGCTGCGCACGCGCAGCCTGGACATCTCCTCACGCGAGCTTCACCAGATCAACGAACACCTGCGCACCGCCACTCAAAAGGCCGAGGTCGCCAGCGCAGCCAAGTCCCAGTTTCTCGCGACCATCAGCCATGAGATTCGAACGCCCATGAACGGCGTGCTGGGCATGGCCGAGTTGCTGCTCGACACTCGGTTGGATCCCGAGCAGCTGCAGTTCGCCAGAACCATCGCGCAGTCGGGCAAGGCCCTGCTCTCGATCATCAACGACGTGCTCGACTTCTCCAAGATCGAGGCCCGGAAGCTCAGCCTGGAGCACATCGCATTCGACGTGTTCGACAGCGTGGACGAAATTGCTGCGTTGCTGGCCGGAGCGGCCAGTGGCAAAGGTCTGACGATCGTCACCCGATTTGGTTCTGACCTGCCCCGATCCCTGATGGGCGACCCCGGGCGGCTGCGACAGATCCTGCTCAATCTGGCGGGCAACGCCATCAAGTTCACCCATGAGGGCCAGGTGACGATCTCGGCGGATGTCGAGGCCAGCGACCAGACGCATGTGCGATTGCGCTTCGAGGTGATCGACTCCGGCATCGGGTTGGATGCCAGCGCCCAGACTCAAGTCTTTGACGCCTTCACACAGGCTGACAACTCGACCACGCGCAAGTTTGGTGGCAGCGGACTCGGGCTGTCGATTGCCAAGCAGTTGGTGCAGTTGATGGGCGGCGAGATCGGCGTGAACAGTGAGATCGGGCAGGGCGCAACGTTCTGGTTCACGGTCCGTTTGGCTCACAACCCCGTCGAGCCAAGGCTGCGAAGCGAGCCATTTCCGCCGGTGGCGGCCAAGACCGAAGTGACGGTCTGCAGCGCCCGAATTCTGATCGCCGAGGACAACCCGGTGAACCAGCAGGTCGCGCAATGCATGCTCGAACTGCTGGGCTATGAGGCTGACGTGGTGGCCAACGGCCGCGAAGCGCTGGTGGCCGCGCAGACCGGGGCATACGACCTGGTCTTGATGGACTTGCACATGCCCGAGATGGATGGCCTGGAATCCACGCGACAGATTCGCGCCTGGGAGGCCTCAGTCCGATGCGCCGAGCCGCTTCCCATCGTGGCACTGACGGCCAATGCGCTGTCCGGCGATCGCGACTTGTGTCTGGCCTCCGGGATGAACGACTACGTCAGCAAACCCGTGTCACGTCAGGCGCTGGGCGATGTCATCACCCGCCATCTTGGCAACGTCTCAGGCAACGATGCTCCGGTCACGCAGTCGGCCACCCTGACCAACCAGTGGACCCAGCCGGTGGCGTTTGATCCGCAAATGCTGGCCTCGCTGACGATGGTGGCCGACGGCAGCAACCCCGGCTATGCCGATGAACTGCTCGATCTGTACTCGCGAGAGGCGGCTCGCGCCCTGGACGCCATCGACGAGGCCGCACAGGCGGGCAAGGCGGACATGGTGTTGCGCCTCGCGCACACGCTCAAGTCGTCCAGTGCAGCCGTAGGCGCCATGTCCATGGCCTTCGTGACCGAGCAGCATGAGACTCTCTTGCGCGCAGGCAAACACCCCACGACCAACTGGTTGGCCGCCATGCGCAGCGAATTCGAGCGCTTCGAGACCGCACTCGCGACACATCGTCAATCCACCGTCACGCGCGATCGAGTGTTCCGATGAACGCCGGCCGGGACGGCGGTCGACTTCTGCTGGTCGACGATGACGTGATCCTGCGCGGCATGGCCACGCAGACGCTGCGCCATGCAGGCTTCGAGGTGACGGCGGTCGACAGTGGTGAGGAAGGCCTGCGGATCTTCGCCGCCGAGCCGATCGACCTGGTGCTGCTCGATGTGATGATGCCGGGGCTCGACGGGTTCGAGGTCTGCGCGCGCTTGCGCGCAACGCCACGCGGCGCGCAAACGCCCATCCTGATGCTGACCGGTCTCAACGATGCCGAGTCGGTCGACGCGGCCTTTCGTTGTGGAGCCACCGACTTTGTCACCAAGCCCATCAACTGGACGCTGCTCGGTCACCGGGTGCGCTACAGCCTGCGCGCGAGTGCGACGTCCGAGGCGGCGCTGCGCAGCAGCGAGCACCTCGCCAATGCGCAGCAGTTGGCCAGACTGGGCAGTTGGGAGTGGTCGGTTGATCACGGCGAGCTGACGTGTTCGAAAGAATTGCTGAGCATCCTGGGCCGCACTGGCACTGATGTGCCGCCGCTCACGGCTGACGCATTGCTGGCGTATGTGCATGAGCCCGAACGGCTTGCTGTGCAGCGCGCCCGCCATGCGGCCGTGCGCGAAGGACAGTCCTACCAGCTCGATTTTTCGATCGAACGCCCGGATGGCTCGCGGCGCGTGCTCTCCGAGCAGGCCAGTGCGCGGCGCGATTCGGGCGGTCGGGTGGTGGGCGTCGCAGCGATTGCGCAAGACATCACCGAGCGCATCGAGGCTGAACACCGCATCCACAAGCTGGCCTTCTACGACCGTCTGACAGGGCTGGCCAACCGCCAGCTCTTCATGGATTTTTCGAAGATGGCCATCGAGCGTGCGAGACGGCTGCACAGCCTGTGTGCGGTCGTCCACCTCGACCTGGATCGATTCAAGTGCGTCAACGATGCACTCGGTCAGGACGGCGGCGATGCCGTGCTGCGCACGCTGGCCGGTCGGCTCCAAGAGACGATCCGGCGCGCCGATCTCGCATCGACCGCGCGAATTGATCCCGAGGTCGTGGCGCGAGTGGCCGGCAACGCCTTCACGGTGCTGCTGCTTGATATCGCCAGCAATGAGCATGCGTCCCTGATCACCCAGCGGCTGCTGCAGGCGGTGGCTCAACCGCTGGATGCCGGCGCGCAGGCGCTGGTCCTCACGGCCAGTGCGGGCATTGCACTGTTTCCGCGCGATGCTCAGGACGCACAGTCGCTGGCGCAGAAGGCCGAGCAGGCCATGTACGCTGCCAAGGACGCGGGCAGGGCTCAGATCCGGTTCTACGACGAAGAGATGAACGCGGCAGCCAGCAAGCGGCTCACGCTCGAGAACGATCTGCGCCGCGCGGTGCGCGACGGTGAGCTGTGTCTGTTCTACCAGCCGCAGGTGGAAGCCGACACTGGCGTGATGCACGCCGCCGAGGCGCTGATTCGATGGCGCCATCCGAGGCGTGGCCTGGTCTCCCCCGCGGAGTTCATCCCGCTGGCCGAGGAAACCGGGCTCATCGTGTCGATCGGTGACTGGGTGGTGCAGGCCGTGTGTGAAGCCTTGCAGCGATGGGGAACACTGGGCTTTGACAAGTTTTCGGTGTCGATCAACCTGTCGACGCGCGACTTCGTGGAGCAGGACCTGGTCGAAAAACTCGAGACGATGGTGCATCGCTTTGGCATCGAGCCACGGCAGCTGACGCTCGAGATCACCGAGACGGTGCTGATGAGCGACACCGACCGCACCGTGGCACGGCTGCATGAACTGCGCGACAAGGGGTTCGGCCTGTCGATGGACGATTTCGGGACCGGGTTCTCGTCGCTCAGCTACCTGAAACGCTTTCCGGTCCACGAGTTGAAGATCGATCGCTCGTTCGTCCGCGACGCCACGCGCGGCGGTCTGGATGCGGCCATCGCCGGCTCGATCATCGAGTTGGGCAAGCAGTTCGGCTTGAGGGTGGTGGCCGAAGGTGTGGAAACCACAGATCAGGCGGCTTTTTTGCTGGACAGAGGCTGCACCACACACCAGGGGTATCTGTACGCGAAACCGATGCCGGCCGATGAGTTTGAAGCCGCGCTGGTGAACGGCCGGACGTTTTTGCAGGGAATGTCCGGCGCCGCCTGACGCGCCCGGGATCTCTCAACCGCCTGGCGAACGCCTGCGCAAGCGTTTGGCCTGAATCTGCCAGCCATCGTGCTCGACCACATTGGGCGTCGACAGGGGCATGCGCTGGCCCAGCCAACAGCGCGTGGCGAGCATCGAGTCGCCTGCGCTCATGCGCAGCGCTGCCGAGTCACCCGGGAACTTCATCAGCGCCGAACGGATCGCGTCTTCGTGTGCAGCGTCGAGATCACGGGCAATGAACACCAGCCGCCCGAGGCCGTCCGTGAATGGCCCTTCCTTGGGCCACGCCGGCAAGCTGATGGACGGGTAGGCGACCGACTGAACGCACTGGATCACTTGCGGCCGTGCGCTTCCGAGCACGTTCATCAGGCCCTTCACGCGCAGCAGTTTCGAGCCGTGGGTGGCCAGCACCTGTCCCATGACCACGGCAAAGCCGAGCCAAGGTACCGGGTCGTCAAATGTCACCACGAAGGTCCTGACGCCGGCGGCATGAGTTGTAGCTGATGGTGCGGCCTTGGCAGCCGACTTCTCCCGTCGATCCTGCAAACGGTCCGTCAACGGGCTGCCCTGTGGCTCGGGAACTCCGCTCGCGTCCGTTGGAATCAACCAGCTGCTGCCCGCGCCGGCCGAGCCTTGCAGCCCAGCTTGATACATGGCCTCGGCACCGAGCCATGCGGACATGTCGGGCGCTTTGTCTGCCGCGCTGTAGACGCCGCGGCCGAACAGGTCGCCGGCGTCGATCTTCCCGTTGCGTACCCGGCGCAAAGGCGCACCGGGGTTCAGCCTGTGCAGCTCGTCCTCGAGCACCGTGACGCCATTGGTCGTCGCCTGGTCGCACTTGCTGATGAACAGCACGTCGGCCGCGACCACCTGTCGCAGCGCTTCCGGATAGGCATTCAACTGAGCCAGGCCGTGAACCGCCGAAACCACGGTGATCACGCCGTCGCACACATGGCGCGCAGCCACGAAGGGGTCTTCCATGAGCGCGTAGATCACCGGCACCGGATCGGCCAGACCGGAGGTCTCGATGACGACACGTGTGATCGGAGCGATGTCTCGCCGGGCGCTGCGCGCAGCCAGATCCTTCAACGCGCCGATCAGATCGCCCTGGACCGCGCAGCACAGGCAGCCCGAATCGAGCAGCCACAGCTGGTCATCGAGTTTCTCGACCAGGTGGTGATCGACACCCACCTCACCAAACTCATTGACCAGCACCGCCGCGCCCGCCATCTCGGGCTGCTGCATCCAGTGATTGAGCAGCGTGGTCTTGCCCGAGCCTAGGAACCCGGTGAGCAAACTGACGGGGATGCGATCAACCGGTGCCGGCACCGAGTCACTTCCCGCGCAGTGCGCTCAACCGTTCGAGAACCGACTCCGGGCGCAGTCCGGCTGGCACTTCGGCAAAGTAGAACTGGCCGGATGCGAGCGCAGGGCAGGGTACACCGGCAGCAAAGGCTGCACTGACATCACAACCGACCGCCGCGTCGAGGCCGGAACCGGCTGTCGTCAGTGCAGCCGAGTTGGAGATGACGGCGTCGAAGCTGGCCAGATCGGCTGCCGCCACGGCGGTGGCGTCGGGCAGGCGCAACGCCAATCCCCAACGGTAGTGATGCACCACGTTGACGATGGACTGGTAGTGCGAAAGGTCCTCGGCGTTGAAGTCGGCAGCAGCGCCGGGCTCCTCGAGCAGCACGCCGGAAATCGCATAGGTCGACACCGAGCGCAGCAAGTCCGCGATGTACATCGCGCCGTCCTCCACGTCGTCTCCAGTCAGCTCCAGCTCGTCGCTACCCGTCAACTGATTGGCGTGACGGATCCATCGACGCGGCGAGGGCAGGGCCAGCACCAGCGGAGTCTGGCCGCGCAGGTGAGACAGCACGGCCTCGACCACCTCGGCCAGAACCTGACGCGGCGCCTCGGGTTCGATCAGCCTGCGCAGTGCCGTGGCCGGCCGGCGGCGCTTGTTGACCGACTCGGACCAATCCGCGTGCGTGGCAGCCCAGCTGTCGTACAGGTCACCGACCTCGAGAACCGCCACGTCGGGCTTGACCAGCGCATGAGCCTGCGAAAAGTAGGCGAGGTAGTGGGCCGCGCTGACCCAGGGATCCCCCGCCTCGCCCAGCAACAGGCGCTTGGCGTAGTCGGCGGACTTCAGCCAAAGGCGAATTTGGCCGTTTCCCTTGGTCGACGGCAGTTGCGTGGCGAAGCCCTCGCTCATGTCTTGTCTTCCAGCAGGGCCCCCAGTTGCGCCAGCCGAGCTTCGAGTTCGTCGATGCGCACGTCCTTAGGATTGCGCATGTAGTTCGGCTTGGGCTTGTTCGCGTCACGGGTGATGTCAGGGCTTCCGACATACAGCGTGCCGACGTCATCACCCCAGCAACCGAAGTACTGGAACAGCGCGGGCGGCTTCGGCTTGTTCCAGGTCTTGACGAATTCCTTGAACGGCACGCCGCGCGCAATGCGGGCCTTGCGTTCGGCGTCGCGCATGGCCTTGGTTTCGACCGGGTCGACCACCAGGGTCTCGGGATCGAACTTGACCTTGTAAAGACGCGCGGCCACCCCTTGCGACATCAGGCCTTCTTCGATGTCGCGGATCACGGCGGCCGGGTCG
>NCFZ01000108.1 GCA_002281415.1 Burkholderiales bacterium 28-67-8
CAGCGCGATGGGCAGCATGCCCGCGCCCATGGCGATGGTGGTCATGACGATGGGCCGGGCGCGCTTGTGGCTGGCGTCGAGCAGCGCGTCCCAGCGCGAGAGACCGCCGTCGCGCCGCGCCACGATGGCGTACTCGACCAGCAAGATGGAGTTCTTGGTGGCGATGCCCATGAGCATGATCAGCCCGATCAGCGAGGGCATCGAGATGGCCGTGTGGGTGAGGAACAGCGCGAGGAACGCGCCCGGCACCGACAGCACCAGCGCGGCGAGGATGGTCACCGGCTGCACGAAGTCCTTGAACAGCAGCACCAGCACGATGTAGATGCACAGCACGCCGTAGAGCATGGCCACGCCGAAGCTCTCGAACAGATCCTTCATCGTTTCGGCGTCGCCCACGCTCTTTTGCACCACGCCCGGCGGCAGGTTGCGCATGCTGGGCAGCGCCATCGTGGCCGTCTTGACGGCACCCAGCGGCTGGTTGTTGAGCTCGATTTCCAGGTTGACGTTGCGCTGGCGGTCGTAGCGGTCGATCTCGGCGGGGCCGCTGTCGAGTCCGAGCTGCGCCACGTTGCCCAGACGCACGGGGCCGTGCGCGCCGCTCACCGCCAGACGCGACAGCAGCTCGATGTCGGTGCGTGCCTCGGTGTCGAGCTTGACGACGATGGGCACTTGCCGCTGCGACAGGTTCATCTTGGGCAACTGCTCGTCGTAGTCGCCGCGCGTGGCGATGCGCAGCGTGTCGGAGATGGCCGCCGAGGTCACGCCCAGATCGGCCGCGCGGGCGAAGTCGGGCCGCACGATGAGCTCCGGGCGCACCAGGCTCGACGACGACACCACGTTGCCGATGCCCGGCAGCGTGCGCAACTCGCGCTCGACGAGGCGGGCGTGCTCGGTCAGCGCGTGGCCGTCTTCGCTGGCCAGCACCAGCACGTACTTGGCGCCGGCCGCCGCCAGGCCGACCTTGATGCGCGCGCCGGGCAGCTCGGTCATCGCTTCGCGCAGCTGGCGCTCGATGGTCTGCTTGGACACGCCGGCACGCTCGCGGCGCGGCGTGAGGTTGAGCGTCAGCGTGGCGGTGCCCACGTCGGGCGCTCCGGCCGCGGCAAACGGATCGGCCCCGGTCGCGCCGCCGCCCACCGCGGTGTACACGCGCTTGACGTGCGGGTTGCGCTCGATGATCGCGCGCGCGCGCTCGGCCGCGGCCAGCGTCTGGCCAAAGGTGCTGCCCGGCGGCAGCGACACCGTGACCTGCGACTGCGACAGGTCATCGGCCGGGATGAAGCCGGTGGGCAGCAGCGGTGCGAGCGCCAGCGAGCCGACCAGAAAGACTGCCGCCGCCAGCAGCGTGAGCACGCGGTGGTTCAGGCACCAGCGCGTCCAGCGCAGGCACACCGTGATCCAGCGCGCATCGGGCCCCTCGGCGTGGCTTGGCGCGCGCAGCATGTACGCCGACATCATCGGCGTGAGCAGTCGCGCGACCACCAGCGAGAAGAACACCGCAAACGCCGCCGTCCAGCCGAACTGCACGAAAAAGCGCCCCGCGATGCCGCCCATGAAGGCCGTGGGCAGGAACACCGCGATCAGCGTGAAGCTGGTGGCGATCACCGCCAGGCCGATCTCGTCGGCCGCCTCGGTGGCCGCTTGCAGCGGCGTCTTGCCCATGCGCAGGTGGCGTGCGATGTTCTCGATCTCGACGATCGCGTCGTCGACCAGGATGCCCACCACCAGCGACAGCGACAGCAGCGTGACCGTGTTGATCGAAAAGCCGAACAGGTACATCGCGCCGAAGGTGGGGATCGCCGACAGCGGCAGCGCGGTGGCCGCCACGAAGGTCGCGCGGCTGTCGCGCAGGAACAGCCACACCACCAGCACGGCGAGCGCCGCACCCTCGTAGAGCAGCAGCATCGAGCCGTCGAAGCTGTCTTGCACCGGGTCGACGAAGTTGAAGGCCTCGTTGATGGTCACGTCGGGGTGCTCGGCGCGCAGCCGGTCGAGCTCGGCGCGCACCAGCGCAGCCACCTCGGTCACGCCGGCGCCGCGCGTGCGCACGATCTCGAAGCCGACCACCGGCTGGCCGTTGAGCAGCGCGGCCGAGCGGACCTCGGCCACGCCGTCGCGCACGGTGGCCACCTGATCGAGCCGCACGTGGCGGCCGTCGGACAGCGCGATGTCCATGCGCGCGAGTTCGTCGGCGCTGTGCACGGTGGCAATCGTGCGCACCGACTGTTCGGCGCCGCCCACGTCGGTGCGCCCGCCCGAGGCATCCTGCTGGATCTTGCGCAGCTGGTGCGAGATGTCGGAGGCCGACGCGTTGAGCGCTTGCAGCCGCAGCGGGTCGAGCGCCACCTGCACCTCGCGCGTCACGCCGCCCACGCGACTGACCGCGCCCACGCCGCGCAGGCTCAGCAGCCGCTTGACCACGGTGTTGTCGACGAACCAGCTCAGCGCCTCGTCGTCCATGTGAGGCCCAGCGATGGAGTAGGTCAGGATCGGTGCGCCCGACAACTCGAGCTTGGCGATCACCGGGTCGCGCAGATCGGCCGGCAAGCTGGTGCTGATGCGGTTGACCGCCTCGCGCACGTCATCCACCGCTTCCTGCGTGGGCTTTTCGAGGCGGAACTCGACGCTGATGACGGCGCTGCTGTCTTGCACCTTGGCGTGGATGTGCTTGACGCCGGAGATGGCGGCCACCGAGTCCTCGATCTTGCGCACCACCTCGGTCTCGAGCTGCGTGGGCGAGGCGCCCGGCAGCGTGGCGGTGACGGTGACCACGGGCAGCTCGAGGTCCGGGAACTGCTGCACCTTCATCGCCCGAAAGCCCATCAGCCCGGCCAGCGTGAGCAGGACGAACAGCATCACCGACGGGATCGGGTTCTTGATCGACCAGGTCGAGAAATTCATGGCGGTGCCCGGGGCCTTCAGCGCGTGGGCTGCGGATTGGTCGAGCGTCCCGGCGTGGCCGCCGGCGGCGCGCTGACCACCCGCACGGTGTCGCCGTCGCCCAGAAAGCCCACGCCATCGGCCACCACGCGCGCAGCGGCGTCGAGCCCGCCGGTGATCTCGATGCGCTCGCCCTGGCGGCGGCCCGTGGCCACCTTGACCTCGCGCACCTTCGACTCACCGTCGAGCTGCAGCACGTAGCTCAGGCCGTCGCGCAGCTTGACCGCGGCTTGCGGCAGCGTGAGCGCGCGCTGCTCGCCGAGCGCGAACTCGCCGCGCGCGTACATGCCGGCACGCGCCGCGCCCGGCGCCGGCAGGTCGACATAGACCAGGCCGTCGCGGGTTTGCGCATCGACCGTGGGCGCGACCATGCGCAGCCGTCCGGTGATGGCGCTGCCGCCCTCGCCCGCCAGCGTCACGCGCACCGCCATGCCGGGCTTGAGTTTGGCGAGATCGCCCGCCTGCACCTCGGCGCGCCACTCGAGGCGGCCCTGGCGGATCAGCCGGAACAGCTCCTGCCCGGCCGCCGGCACCGCGCCGACGCTGGCCGCCGCGCTGCGCGCCGAGATCACGCCGTGGTCGGGCGCGATCACCTGCGTGTGCTTCAGGCGCAGCTGCTGCACCTGTGCGGCGGCGCGTTGCGCTTCGAGCCGTGCCTGAGCACTGCGCTCGGCGGTGACGTATTGATCGATCTGCTGCGCGCTGAGCGCGCCGCTGGCTTGCAGGCCGCGTGCGCGTTCGGCGTTGGCGGCGGCTTCAGCCGCGGCGGCCTCGGCTTCGGCCACGCGAGCGCGCGCTTCGGCCAGATCAGCTTGCACCGTCTCGGGCGCAAAGCTGGCGAGCAGCTGGCCGCGGCGCACGACATCCCCCACGTTGACGCGCACCGTCTCGAGCCGCAGGCCGGCCACCTCGCTGCCGACGCTGGCGTCCTGCCAGGCGGCGATGGAGCCGTTGGCGGTGATCGTGATCGACAGATCGGCCGGCTGCGGCTGGGTCACGGTGACCGTGAGTGCGGCACGGGTCGGCGCTGTCGGGGCGCTGTCGGCCGCCCGCGCGCTCAGGGCCAGCGCAGCGGCGGCCACCATGAGCGCCAGGGTCAACAGCGCTGGGGCGAGGCGAGAGGTCGGGCTCATGGGGCGGTCCAGGCGGATGTCTTGAAGGGTGGGTTCAGCGCGCGGTGCCGGCTGCCGCGGCGGCGGGTGTGGCAGCGGCCACCGGATCGGTGCCTGGCGCGTCGGGCGATGTCGCGCCCCAGCCGCCGCCGAGCGCGCGGTACAGCGAGATCCAGGCGGTGACGCGCTCGCGCTTCAGGTCGATCACGGCCAGTTGCGCCTGGGCCGAGGCGCGGCGTGCGTCTTCGAGGTCGAAACCGTTGCCCAGCCCGCCGCGGCAGCGTGCATCGGTGGCGCGCAGCGACTCGGCGTAGCCGTTGGCGGCGATCTCGGCGTCGGCCAGCCGGTCGGCGGTGCCCTGCAGCGAGACCAGCGCTTGCTCGACGTCCTCGACCGCGCGGCGCACGGCGGCGGCGTATTGCATCTGCGCGTGCGTCAGGCCGGCGCGGGCGGCTTCGACCTTGGCCGCGCGCAGGCCGCCATCGAAGATCGGCATCGATACCGACAGCGGTCCGATCGACCAGGTGGAGCCGCTGCCGTCGATGCTGGGTATGCCCGCGCCGCCGATGCCGCCAAAGCCGCCGCCCTGGTAACGCGTGGCGCCCACGCTGCCGTTGAGCCGGATGCGCGGCAGCCGGTCGATGCGCTCTTCGGTGAGGTGGGCCGCGGCGGCCAGCACATCGCGCTCGGCGCTGGCCAGGTCAGTGCGTTGCTGCAGCAGCGCGCCGGGCAGCGCCGGCACCGCGATCTCGCGCGGCTGCGCGATCACGCCGAGCGAGGCGGCCAGCGCTTCGCGCAAGGCGGGTTCGGGCTGCGCCGTGAGTGCCACCAGCGCCTTGACGAGGGACTCGCATTGCGCGCGCTGCGCCATCAGCTGCGCGTGGGTCTGTGCGGCGGCGGCACGCGCGAGCGACTCGCGCACCGGCGCGTCGAAGCCGGCGCGCCGTGTCAGCCCGGTGAGCCGCGCGGTCTCGGCGCGCGAGTCGGCATCGACCTGCCACTGCGCCGTGGCGGCTTCGCAAGCGCGCAGTGCGGTGTACTGGGAGGCCACCTCGGCGGCCACCGAGATGCGTGCGTCGTGCCACAGCGCTTGCGCGCCTTCGAAGCGCGCCTGGGCGCCTTCGCGCTCGGCGGCGTTGCTGCCGAACAAGTCGAGCTCCCACGAGGCGGTGATCGAGCCGTTGGCGCTGCTGGCGGCCACGCCGCGGCTGTCGTAGACGCCGCGCTGCACGTTGGCGCTGGCGTCGATCTGCGGCAGCCGGTCGGCATCGGCCGTGGCACGCGCGGCGCGCGACTGCTCGATGCGCAGCCATGCGGAGGCCACCGTGGGGCTCACCCGCTGAGCGTCGGCGATCAGGCGGTCGAGCAGCGGGTCGTTGAACTGAGCCCACCAACGTGACAGATCGGCCAGCTCACCGTGGTGTGCGGCCGGGGCGTACCACTGCGCGGGCAGGGCGGCGGCCGCGACTTGCGCCGGGGTGGAGGCGCTCGGTGACGACGCGCAGCCACCCAGCAGTGCGAGCACGATGGCGGACAGCGCCAGTCTGGCGACGGGTACTGCGGACATGGCGTTGAAGTGTAGCCACGCCCCCCTGCCGCCCGGGCCGCAAACCCTGCGGTTGCGCAGGGCTGCAACGCGCGGTCAGTGCAGCGTTGGCGAGCCGGCCTTGAGCGGTGGTCCGAGGGTGTCGCTGGCCAATCCGTGCGGCACGTGGCCGCGGGTCTCGAGGCACCAGCCTTCGGTGGCGTGGGCATCGGCCTGCGACTCGAAGCGCACGCGCTCGGGCGCGCTGTGGCCGGCCGTGGCCTGCTGCATCACGGCTTCGCACTGGGCCGGCGTGAGCAGCCGGGCAAAGCGCGTCCAGCGCTGCTGCACCGCCGGGTGCTGCCAGGCGTCTTCGAGCGCCCAGCGCGATTCCTGGGCGCCGGTCGAACCCTTGGCTTCGAGCACGCGCGGCAGCAGCGTTTGAAAGAACGAGCGGAAGGCGCGTTGCGCCGGCAGTCCGTGCAGCAGCGCTTCGAGCGCGTTGATGCGCTGGCTCCAGCCGGCGCTGAGCAGCTGGCGGCTGATGAACACCTGCAGCGCTTGCACCGGGTTGAACAGGCGCAGCCGGTTGGGCGGCAGCACCAGCAGCGGCAGCTCGCAGGCCTGCTCATGCGGCAGCGCCTCGACAAAGCTGCACAGCACGGCGATGCGGCTCCAGTGCGCGGCGCTCAGGCCGTCGCGGCTGACAGGGCCTGCGGCGTCGATGGCCTGGGCTTGCGCTTGCGCTTGCAGCGCCTGTGCGGTGGCCCACGCGGTGCCGAAGCCGTGCGCTGCCTTGGCCAGATGGGCGCGTTGACTCATCACCGCGAGGTTGCCCGCCGCGTAGCCGGCGTCGTGGCGCACCCGGTTGATGGCGGCCGCTGCGGCCGGCTCGCCGGCGTGGCCGAGCGCTTCGCGGGTGATCGGGCACACCGACACCTCGATTTGATGCAGGTGGTTCGGCGTGATGTGCAGCAGCTCGACGTTGAGACCGCGCAGCCAGGCGTGCAAGCGCAGCTGCAGCCACTGGCGCACCGCGCGGCGTGGCACCGGCCGGTGTGCGCCAAAGCACGCCAGCCCTGCGTGCCAGCCCTGCTGCAACGACGACGGTTCCAGCGTGTGCGGTCTCGGCGGCGTGACGCCGTGACGGGCGTGGTCCCAGCCGAGCTGAAAACCGATGTGCTGGTGCAGCGTGAGCGGTGCGCTCGCCGCCATGTGGGCGGCACCTGCGCGAGGGCGCTTGGCGGGGCTGGGCACGAACCAGTTGTGGCTGTCGTCGGCAAAGAGGTCGGGGGTCATGGTGGCTCCACGGGCTGCGGCGACGTGCCGCGATGGAGTCAGTTTGCGATGCGTGTGGCTCACTGAATGAGCCAGCGCAATGGCGTGCCGAAAAATTTGACGTAAGCTGCGAGCTTCGAGTCGCTCATGCCGTGAGCGAGATCACCTGTATTCAACCCACTTCAGGGAGCCCCATGGACCGCACTGAACGCTTCTACAAGATCGAACGGCTGTTGCGCAGCCGCGGCTGCGTGAACTTCGAGGCGCTGCTCGAAGAGCTGGGCGTGTCGCCCGCCACGCTCAAGCGCGATCTGCAATACCTGCGCGACCGCATGGGCGCGCCCATCACCTACGACCACGACGACAAGGGCTACCGGCTCGATGCCAGTGGCGCCATGGCCAGTGGTGCGGCCAAGACGGTGCAGCACGAGCTGCCCGGCATGTGGTTCAGCGAGCGCGAGCTGCACGCGCTGCTCACCATGCACCAGCTGATGTCGGGTCTGGACGACGACGGCGTGCTCGCGCGCCACCTGCAGCCGATGATGGACCGGCTGCAAGGCCTGCTGGGCGCCGACGCGAACGAGGCGCGCGAGCTGGTGCGCCGCGTCAAGCTGATCGGCACCGCCCGCCGCCGCGTGCCCAGCCGCCACTTCGAGCTGCTGGGCAGCGCCCTGGTGCAGCGCAAGCGGGTGTGGCTGAACTACTTCAAGCGCAACGGCCGGACCAGCTCCGAGCGCGAGGTCTCTCCGCAGCGGCTGGTGAACTACCGCAACACCTGGTACCTCGACGCCTGGTGCCACTCGAGCGACGGCCTGCGCCGCTTCGCGCTAGATGCGGTGCTCGAGGCACGCGCGCTCGAGACCCGCGCCAAGGCGGTGTCCCTCAAGGACATCGAGGCCGAGTTCGACGGCAGCTACGGCATCTACGGCGGCAGCGGCGCGCGCCTGAAGTGGGCCACGCTGGTGTTCGAGCCCGAGGCTGCGCAGTGGGTGGCCAACGAGGAGTGGCATCCGCAGCAAAAGTCGCGCTGGCTGGGTGCCGACGGGCAGGTCGCGGCCGACGGCGACCGCAGCGGCAGTTACGAGCTGCAGGTGCCCTACAGCGAGCCCACCGAACTGATGATGGACATCTTGCGCCACGGCGACAGCGTGCGCGTGGCGGGCGACAAGGCGCTGGCCACCGCGGTGGCCAAGCGGCTGCAAAAGGCCGCTGCGCTGTACGCTTGAGACAGCGTCAAACCCCCCCATCCCAACCTCTGGAGGAGATCCCCCATGAAAGCCACCTGGAAAGGCGTGACCATCGCCGAGAGCGACGACACCGTGGTCGTCGAGGGCAACCAATATTTCCCCGCGGACAGCCTGAACCGCCAGTACACCACCTTCAGCAACCACCGCACCGGTTGCCCCTGGAAGGGCCAGGCGTACTACTACAGCCTGATGGTCGACGGCGAGCTCAACGAGAACGCGGTCTGGTACTACCCGGAGCCGACCGAAGCCGCGTCGAACATCAAGGGGCGCGTGGCGTTCTGGAAGGGCGTCAAGGTGGAGTGATCGCACGACTTGTGGCGATGCGGCCGGTTTTGGAAATATCGCTACCAAAATGGTTGTGAATATATTCCTTCAGGCGACCACACATAATCAATTTTGATATTGAATAGGAGAGGAA
>NCFZ01000248.1 GCA_002281415.1 Burkholderiales bacterium 28-67-8
AGATTCGCGCAGCGGCGGAAAACCCGGCGGCAAGCCCGGTGGCCCGCGCCAGAGCACCGACAACAAGTTCGAGCCCTACCGGCCCGAGCGCGAAGACCGCGCCCCGCGCTTTGCCGACCGCAACGAGCGCCCGGCGTTCGAAGAGCGCGGCCCGCGCCTCGGTGACGCCGCCTTCCGCGCCCAGCGCGAAGCCTTCGAGGCGGCCAACATGGCGCTCAAAAAGCTGCAGATGCAGGCGCACGGCGAAGTGCTGACGCACCTGCTCACGGCCTGGGAAAAGCGCGACCCGGCCCAGTTGCCGACGGTGCAGGATCTCGGCAAGCAGATCACGCCGGCCGTTCGCAATGCCTGGGTCGAGGCCGTCAGCAAGCCCTCCGGCAAAGATGCGTCGGAAGCCCTGCTGCGCCTGGAAATGGCCGCCGACGTGCCGACGCCCGCCGAACACATCAGCGCCCGCCGCATGCTGCAACTGCAACTGCTGACCAAACGCAATGCGCCCGCACCGGTCGAGACCTGGGGAGAGGACGCCGCCCGGGTGCTGGCCGGCAACTTTGAACCCGCCAACGCGCGCCGCGTGCAGAACGTGTTGAAGGTGCTGCTCAAGCGATGAGTGCTGGCGGGGTCTTGTCGAACACGTGCGTTGACGTCAGACGGTGTCCGTTCAACGTCATTCCTACGCCGTTCACCCTGACCCCGACTCCGTTCGCCCTGAGCCCGACTCCATTCGGGCTCAGCCCGTCTCCGTTCGCCCTGAGCCTGTCGAAGGGTTCCCGCACGCTCAGCCCGAACGGTCCAACCCCATCGGGCGAGACACCGGGTGAAGCGCGTGCCTGACTTGCCCCCACCTGCGGACGCGAACCCGTATTCGCTGGACAGACCCCAATCCGTCGGCGAGGAAATCGCCAACAGCATCAGCCACGGCGTGGCCTTGTTGCTGGCCCTGGCCGCAGCGCCGGTGCTGATCATCGGGGCGGTGCGGCGCGGCGATGCGGCCGATGTCGTCGGAGCC
>NCFZ01000109.1 GCA_002281415.1 Burkholderiales bacterium 28-67-8
GCTGAGCTTTCCGGTGCCCGGCACCTTGATGATCGAGCCGACCGAAAGCGAGCCGCTGCGCGAGCTCGACCGCTTCTGCGACGCCATGATCGCCATCCGAGCCGAGATCGCTCTGGTCGAAGCGGGCACCTGGCCCGCCGCCGACAACCCGCTCAAGGCGGCACCGCACACCGCGCAAGCGCTGCTCGGCGCCGAGTGGTCGCACCCGTACACACGCGAGCAGGCGGCCTACCCGATGGCCAGCTTGCGCCGTGACAAGTATTGGGTGCCCGTGGGCCGAGTCGACAACGTGCACGGCGACCGCCACCTCGTGTGCAGCTGCCCGCCGGTGGCGGAGTACGCGAGCGAGTGATGAACCCGGGCGTGCCTCAGGCACGCCCGCTTCGCGGGTCAGTTCACGGCGGTGGTGCGCTGCGAGCTGCAGCGGCCACGCTCACTCGGAATCCACGTATCGCGCCGCGATGCCCTGAAACTGGTCCTGCACGGCCAGGAAGGCGTCGACCACATCGGGGTCGAAGTGCAGGCCGCGGCCCTCGACGATGATGGCCACCGACTTGTCGTGCGGAAACGCCGGCTTGTAGACGCGCCGGCTGATCAGCGCGTCGTACACATCGGCCAGCGCCATCAGGCGCGCCGACACCGGAATGGCCTCGCCGCGCAGGGCCTGCGGGTAGCCCGAGCCGTCCCACTTCTCCTGGTGCGACAGCGCGATTTCCTTGGCGAAGCGCAAGAACTCCACCTCGGTGATCAGACCATGCTCGCCGGCAACGAGCGCCTCGTAGCCCAGCGTGGTGTGGGTCTTCATGATCTCGAACTCTTCGAAGGTGAGCTTGCCGGGCTTGAGCAGGATGCTGTCGGGGATGCCCACCTTGCCGATGTCGTGCAGCGGCGCCGACTTGAACAGCAAGTCGATGTTGCGCTCGGTCAGGAACGCTGAAAAGCGCGGGTTGGTGCGCAACTGCTCGGCCAGGCACTTCACGTAGTGCTGGGTGCGGCGCAGGTGGTTTCCGGTCTCGTTGTCGCGTGTTTCGGCCAGTGACGCCATGGCCATCACGGTCACGTCCTGCGTGGTCTGGATCTGCAGCGTGCGGCGCACCACCTCGGCTTCGAGCGCAGCGTTCTGATCACGCAGCGCGTGAACGGCGTCATCGAGCGCCAGGTGCGTGCGGATGCGCGCCAGCACGATGGGCGGGCTGATCGGCTTGGTGATGTAGTCGACCGCCCCGAGCGACAGGCCCAGCGTCTCATCGTCGATCGAAGCCCGGGCGGTCAGAAAAATCACCGGCACCTGGGCCGTCAGCGGATCGGCCTTGAGCGCGCGGCACACGTCGTAGCCGTCGACGCCGGGCATCATGACGTCGAGCAGGATCAAGTCGGGCTTGTTCGCCGAACGCGCCAGCTGCAGCGCGCGCTCGCCGTTGTGGGCCACGCGCACCCGGAACCCCTCTTGCGACAGCAAGCCGGTCATGAGCTCGAGGTTTTCCGGGGTGTCGTCCACCACGAGGATGGTGCGTGGCGTGTCTTGCGAGGGAATCAAGAAAGGCTCCTGGGGCAGCGTGTGTGAGTCAGGTCAGTGCGTGCAACTGGAGGCAAGCTTGCAGCAGCTGGCGGGCCTCGTCGAAATCGTAGCGGCCCACGGCGTGCGCGTAGCGAGCATAGGCGTCGCCCATCGCCGGGCCCAGCAAGCTCGCGTGCAGGGCTGACGTCTGCTGGGCCTCGGCATCGCCCTCATCGAGCTGGCGCAGCAACTGCTCGCCCACGCGGCGCAGGCGCACCAGATCCGGCGCCGTCGTGGCCGCCCCGGCGGCGTCAGGCAGCTGGAGTGCCAGCGCAGACAACAGGGCCGAGAGCGCCGACTCCAGCGGCCGCAGGATCTGCTCGATGCGTGAGCGCGGCTGTCCGGAGCCAATCACACGCTCGAGCTCGGCGGCGAGTTCCTGCAACCCGGTGGCGCCCACGTTGCCTGCGACGCTCTTGAACGAATGCGCCGCCCGGTGCGCGGCTTCGCGATCCGAGCGTTCGAGAAGCGCCCGGACATCGCCAGGAAACCGGCGGTAGCCATCGACGAACTTGCGCAGCAGCGACAGGTACAGCGCGGGCTTGCCCACGCTGCGGCGCAGCCCGAGCGCCGTGTCCAGGCCCGGCACCGAGAGCGGCAGCTCGACGCCAACCGGTGCGACCGGGGCCGCCGGTGGGGCCACCGGCGACGACCTCACCGCAACGCGCACGCCAGCGGGATGGATGTGCTTGAGCAGCACGCCGACCAGATTCTCGGGTTCGATGGGCTTGGCCACGAAGTCGTTCATGCCCGCGTCGAGGCAGCGCTTGCGGTCTTCTTCCATGGCGCTGGCCGTCATGGCCACGACCGGCAGATCGGCCAAGCCTGGCAGGGCCCGGATCGCGCGGGTGGCCATCAGCCCGTCCATGACAGGCATGTGCAGGTCCATCAGCACCAGGTCGTAGTGGCGCTGCTGCACCATGTCGACCGCAGTCTGGCCGTTGCTGGCCACATCGACCTTGAGTCCCGCGTCCATCAGCAGCTCGGCCGCCACCTGCTGGTTGATCTCGTTGTCCTCCACCAGCAGGACCGTGGCTCCGGGGGGCACGCTTCGGACGCTTTGCGGGGCCGCGGCCGGCGAAGGCCTCACCTCGGGTATCGAGGCAAAGTGGCTCACCAGCTGCTGGATCGTGTCGAGCAGCATCGATACATGGACGGGCTTGGCCAGCACCCCGGCAAAGCCCGAATCGGTGGCCTGCTCGATGACGTCGTCACGGCTGAAGGCGGTCACCAGCACCAGTTGGGGCAGGCGCGGCAGACCCAGGGCATGCAGCTGTCGCGCGGTCTCCAGACCATCGAGACCCGGCATCTGCCAGTCGATCAGCGCCAGCTCGTAGGGCTGGCCGCAACCATGGGCGCGCTCGATCTCCAGCACGGCTGCCGCCCCGTCAGGCACGGACCGGGCGCGCAGGCCGAGCATCTCGAGCTGCTCGCACAGCGTCGCGCGTGCGGTTACGTTGTCGTCCACGACCAGCGCCAGGCGGCCATGCAGGTCGCGCGGGCTTCGCAGCCCGGTCTCGTGATGCACGCTCTTGCCGAACCGCGCGCTCACCCAGAACGTGGAGCCGTGTGCCACCTCGCTGTCCACGCCCACCTCGCCGCCCATCAGCTGGGCGAGCCGGCTCACGATGGCCAGACCCAGGCCGGTGCCGCCGTACTTGCGGCTGGTCGAGCCGTCGGCCTGGTGGAAGCTCTGGAACAGGCCCGAGATCTGCTGAGGGCTGAGACCGATGCCGGTGTCGCGCACATCGAAGCGCAGCAGCACGCCGGCCTCGTCGGAACTCTCAAGCAGCCTGACCCGAACCTCGATCTCGCCGGCGTCGGTGAACTTCACCGCGTTGTTACCGTAGTTCAGCAGCATCTGGCTCAGGCGCAGCGGGTCGCCCAGCAGGTGGTTGGGCACGTCGCGATCGACGCGAAAGATCAGCTCCAGGCCCTTGTCGGCCGCGCGGTGGCCGATCACCGTGGCAACGCTGTCGAGCACCTGGTTCAACTGGAAGTCGGTGTGCTCGATATCGAGCTTGTTGGCCTCGATCTTGGACAGGTCGAGGATGTCGTTGATCAGCCCGAGCAGTTGGTGGCTGGCGTTCTGGATCTTGGACAGGTAGTCGCGCTGTCGATCGTCGGACGCGTGCTTCATCGCCAGATGGCCCAGCCCGATCACGGCGTTGAGCGGTGTGCGGATCTCGTGGCTCATGTTGGCCAGGAAGTCCGATTTCATCCGCGTCGAGTTTTCTGCCGCCACCTTGGCCTCGCGCAGCTCGGCGTCTTGCTGGAGCAGCCGCGCGTTGGCCTGCGACAGTGCCGCCGTGCGTTCTTCCACGCGCGCTTCGAGGTTGGCGTTGAGCGTCTTGATCTCCTGCTCGGCGCGCATCCGCTCGGTCACGTCGCGCAAGATGGCCGTGTAGTAGCGCTGGCCGTCGATCGTGAGTTGCGAGATGGACGCCTCGACCGGAAACTCCCGGCCGTCGCGCCGCACGGCGTTGACCACGGCACTGCGGCTCATGGCACGGGCGGACTCGCCGTTCTCGCCGAAGCGGCGCACCTTGGCAGCGTGACCTTCCCGGGCGCGATAGGGCAGGAAAACCTCCAGCGGCTGACCGAGCGCTTGCTCCGTCGGCACGCCAAACATCGCGGCCGCAGCCGGGTTGAAGCGCACCACCCGCTGATCGCCATTCACGGTGATGATGCCGTCCATGGCGGCGTCGACCAGCCCCTCGACGCGATCGTTGCTGTTGCGCAGCCGCGCTTGCCCGTCGGCCAGTCGCTGGCCCATCCGGTTGAAGCTGCTGGCCAGTTCGCGCAGTTCGGTGGGGCCTTGCTCCAGCACGGGCTCGCCGGCCTCTTCGGCGCTGCTGATGCGACCGACCATGTCCTTGAACGCCGCCAGCGGTTGGGTCACGGCCGCGCGCAGCATCCACAACACGCTCAGGACGATCAACGCGGCGATCGCCAACTGAAAGCCCAGGCGCTGCAGGGCCTGCTGCTTCGCCACGGCGTAGTCGAACGTCAGGTCGAAGGCCAGCAACGCCACACCGCCTTGCTCGGTTCGCAGCCGCCCGTCGGCCGCAGCCAGGAAAAACGGCAGCATGACGGACAGCTTGCGCTGGTCGTCGGTGAGTTGCATGTCGGGCAGGCGACCGTGCGACACCCTGTCGAATCGCTCACGTGAAAACCCGGGCACCACGACCTCGGCGGGCTTCCCGTTCCAGACCAGCTGTTGACCGGCGGCCACGAGGCCATCGGGCATCACCAGCGCGACCGTATCGGTGCGCAGGTCGGTCGACACCGCGCTCACCTCGGCCACCACGCGTGTGGGGTGATCCTGCAAGTTGTTCTGTGCCACCAGGGCCAGCATCTCGGCCTGGCGCACGATGCCGGCGCGCGCGTTGTCCAGCGCGGCCTGCCGCCCGCCGACCAGCGCGTCCACGTAGGACAGCCCCAGCAACAGCAGCAGCAACGCCGTGACGCCCAGGCTGAGCGCAGAGCGCACCGAATAGGAGGGCTTCACGGCTGGTCTCCACGGGGCAGGAACCGCGCATCGACCAGCGATTCGATCAGGGCTGTGCGAGGCAACTCCCGGCTCAGCAGGCCACTGGCCAGCATCACTTTTTGCAGCGCCTGAGCCGCGACCACGATCTCACCGTCGGGTTGAAGCAACTTGCGGTTGTCAGGCACGGTGGGGATGTTCAATCCACGGAAGGCCTCAGCCACCTGAGCGGCCTCCAGCTGCAACCGTGGCGCCATCTTCGACGCCACACCGGCGGGCTGGGTGAGATGGTGATGACGTGCCTTCACGATGCCACCGACCAGTTCATCGACCGCCGCGCGACGCGATTCGATCTTGTCGGTGCGCACCGCCAGCACATCGATGATCCGGTTGGGGATCTGGGTCGAGTCGAACAGCCGCACGCCACCGGCGCGTTCGATCTGCGAGGCCCAGGGCTCGGCGGTCACGACCACGTCAGCCTCGCCGTGCTTGAACACTTCGACCGACAGGGCGAGGGTCGATGGCACCTTGCGAATCTGGTCGACGGACAGACGGGCAGCACGCAGCAACCCATCGAGCAGCACGGCCCCCGTGGAGCCTTCTTCCAGCGCGATGCGCTGGCCCGCCAGATTGGCCAGGCTCACGCCCTGACGTGCGTACACCGCATCGGAGCCCGCCGACACGTCGAGCACCAGCACCACGCTCAGGCCGATGCCTGCCGAGCGTGCGGTGATCACCTCGTCGAGCGTGAGTTGCGCGGCTTCGATCTGCCCCGCGGCCAGCGCGCGCAAGGAGTAGGTGTTGGCCGAATACTCCACCAGACGCACCTGCGTGGCGTCCATCAAGCCCAGCTCGCGGGCCAGGAATGCGTACTCGTAGGTGGGGAAGACGATGCTGCCCACACGCAGCGGCGGTACCGGATCAGCACACCCCGACAGCGCCACGCCGGCAGCCGAGCCCAGCAAGAGCTGCAGCCACTGACGACGTCGCGGACCACGGCCGATCCATAGGTTGTGCATGGGTGTGACGGCTCGAATCAAAAGCGGCTCAGGGCCGGAAAGGAATCACTGCCGGACTGCACAACTCGGCAGGATCCAGTGTCTTCCCGGCGAACGAAAAGCATCTCAAGGACAACCATGTGTTTCACGGTCTTTTCTCCGCACCAGACTGCGCAGTGCCCCTGCGCACCGACTCAGCGCGCGTCAGCAGCAACTCGAGGTAACGCTCGAACAGCGCGGCCGACTCCTGGTGGAACATGCGGATGCGCCCGGTGTGGCTGAGCACCAGCACGCCCACGATGTGGGCAAACAGCGCGGCCACCTCCGAGCGCGCATCAGCCTCGCCCAGCCCCAGCGCGGCCAGACCCGCTTCAACCGGGGCCAGCGCATCGTGCAGCCGGGCATTGAGCTGCTTGTTCAGCGCAGGCGTCAGCCCGCGCGGCTGCATGCCGTGGAACAGATAAAAGCCCAGATCAAGGTCGCGCGGGCTCTCCCGGTAGAAGTCAAAAAAAGCGGTGGCCTGCGCTCGCACCGCGGCTTGCAGCGCCAGCCGGCGCGCCGCTGCGCTGCGCGACACCACCGGCGCGGGTTCGGCCGCACTCACCCGCGCGTTGAGCCGCTCCAGCGACTCGCCGAGCAGCGCGCCGTAGACCTCCTCCTTGCTGGCGAAGTAGCTGTAGATCGCCCCCGGTGTGTAGCCGGCCCGCTTGGCGATCTCGCGCAGGCTGGCGCCTTCGAGCCCGAGCTCGACAAATGCCGAGCGCGCCGCCTCGAGCACCAGCGAGCGACGCACCTCGGTGACCGCCTGCTTGCGCACGCTGCGCGCCTGGCTGCGGGCATCGCCCGGCGTGCCGGCGGGTACGACCTCGGTATCGGCCACTGCGACCGCTGTCGGGCGTGCCACGGATGATTTGCGCATCGGCAAATTGTACGTTTGATCAATTCATTGAACAGTGTTCAAATTACTGCAAATCAAACCGATCGAGCCCTCGATGAACCCCATCCCGAACGCCCCAGGCGCACCTGCTGTCCCGGTCTCCACCGCGCACCTCATGACCAGCGCCGACTACCGCGAGTCGCTGCGGCGGCTCAAGCCCGTGGTCTACGTCGACGGCCGGTTGATCGATTCGGTGGCCGACGCGCCGTCGCTGCAGCCGGGCATCAACGCGCTGGGTGTGACCTACGACTTCGCGCACGACGCGGCCATGGCCCCGCTGATGACCGCCACGCCAAGCGGCAGCGGCAAGACCGTCAACCGCATGCTGCACATCAACGAGTCGGCCGGCGACCTGCTCAACAAGCTCGAGGCGGTGCGCCTGCTGTGCCAGGAAACCGGCTGCGCGCAGCGCTACCTGGCGCACGACGCGCTCAATGCGCTGGGCCAGGTCAGCGCGCGCATCGACGACGCCCGCGGCAGCACCGAGCACCGCGCGCGCTTCGCGGCCTACTTGCAGCATGTGCAAGACGCCGACCTGTCGATCGGCATCGCCATGACCGACGCCAAGGGCGACCGCTCGCGCCGCCCGCACCAGCAGGCCAACCCCGACACCTATGTGCACGTGGTCGAGCGCAACGCCAAAGGCATCGTGATCTCGGGCACCAAGGCGATCGTCACCGGCGCGCCGTACATGCATGAGTTCCTGGTCATGCCGTGCCGCGCCATGCTTGAGGCCGATGCCGACTTCGCGGTGTGCTGCGCGGTGCCGGTGGACGCCGCGGGCATCACCATCGTGGCGCGTCCGGCCGGGCGGCCCGGCGAGAAGGTCGAGCACGGCGCGCCCTTGTTTTCGCGGCGCTACGGGCAGTCGACCGGCGTGGTCATCTTCGACCGGGTGTTCGTGCCCTGGGAGCGCGTGTTCTACGCCGGCGAGTGGGAGCACTCGGGTGCGCTGACCTACAACTACGCCACCCACCACCGCCACAGCTGCATCGGCGCGCGTGCCGGCTTTGGCGACTTGCTGATCGGCGCGGGCGCGCTGATGTGCGAGGCCAACGGCTTTGATCCCGGAGAAACCTCGAGCCTGCGCGAGCCGATGGTCGAGCTCATCAAGATCACCGAGGGCTTTTTTGCCTGCGGCGTGGCCGCCAGCGTGTACGGCACGCGCGACGAGCACAGCGGCAGCTTCATGCCCGAGCCGGTGTTTTCCAACATCGGCAAGCTGCTGCTGGCCACGCAGATCTACGACATGCACCGTCTGGCGCATGAGGTCTCGGGCGGCCTGATCGTGGCGCTGCCCGGCCCCGACGAAGACCACAACCCGGCCACCGCGGCCACTCTGGCCGAAGTGCTGCGCGCCAACCCGGCCGTGCCGTACGACAAGCGCATTGAAGTGGCGCGCTTCGTCGAAGACCTGACCGCGTCGTACCAGGGCGGCTGGTACTCGGTGATCAGCCTGCACGGCGGCGGCTCGCCGGCGGCCATGAAGCAG
>NCFZ01000110.1 GCA_002281415.1 Burkholderiales bacterium 28-67-8
CGACACTTTTGATCTTGCCGCGTATCTCTTTACCTGCTGCCATGACGAATCTCCTTGATTGAGGTCGTCAGACGATCAGGCGAAAGACTTCTTGAACGCGCCCACGGCGGCCGACAGTTCGGCTTCGGCGTCCTTGTCGAGCATCTTCGAGTCTTCGATCTTCTTGAGCAGGCCGGCGTGGCTCGTCTTCAGGAATTGGTGCAGGCCGGATTCAAATGCCAGCACCTTCTTGACGTCCACGTCGTCCATGAAGCCCTTGTTGACCGCGAACAGCGTCGCGCCCATCAGAGAGATCGACAGCGGTGAGTACTGGGCCTGCTTGAGCAATTCGGTCACGCGCGCACCGCGGTCAAGCTGCTTGCGGGTGGCTTCGTCAAGGTCCGACGCAAACTGCGCAAACGCTGCGAGTTCGCGATACTGCGCCAAGTCGGTACGGATACCGCCGGACAGACCCTTGATCACCTTGGTCTGCGCCGCACCACCCACCCGCGACACGGAGATACCGGCGTTGATGGCGGGGCGAATGCCTGCGTTGAACAGGGACGTCTCCAAGAAGATCTGACCGTCGGTGATCGAGATCACATTGGTTGGAACAAACGCGGACACGTCACCGGCTTGCGTCTCGATGATCGGCAGAGCGGTCAGCGAGCCCGTACGACCCTTCACCGCACCGTTGGTGAAGGCCTCAACGTACTCGGCATTCACCCGAGCGGCACGCTCGAGCAGACGGCTGTGGAGGTAGAAAACGTCGCCGGGATACGCTTCACGGCCTGGTGGACGACGCAGCAGCAACGACACCTGACGGTAGGCCACAGCCTGCTTGGACAGGTCGTCATAAACGATCAGCGCGTCTTCACCACGATCGCGGAAGTACTCGCCCATCGTGCAGCCGGAATAGGCAGACACGTACTGCATCGCCGCCGACTCAGCAGCGGAGGCAGCCACGACGATCGTGTACTCCATGGCGCCGTTGGCTTCGAGCGAACGAACCACGTTCTTGATCGACGACGCCTTTTGACCGATGGCGACGTAGATGCAGGTCATGTTCTGACCCTTCTGGTTGATGATCGCGTCGATCGCGACAGCGGTCTTGCCGGTCTGGCGGTCACCGATGATCAGTTCGCGTTGCCCGCGACCCACTGGCACCATCGAGTCAATCGACTTAAGGCCGGTCTGCATCGGCTGGTCCACGGACTTGCGGGCGATCACGCCTGGAGCGATCTTTTCGATCGGCATCGACAGTTGCGCGTTGATCGGACCCTTGCCATCGATCGGCTGACCCAGTGCATTGACGACACGACCCTTCAGCTCGGGACCGACGGGCACTTCAAGAATTCGACCGGTGCACTTGACGGTATTGCCTTCGGCAATGTGCTCGTACTCGCCCAGAATCACTGCGCCCACCGAGTCACGCTCGAGGTTCAGTGCCAGACCGAATGTAGGCGTGCCGTCGGCAGCAGCCGGGAACTCGAGCATTTCGCCTTGCATGACGTCCGACAGACCGTGCACGCGGCAGATGCCGTCAGCCACCGACACCACGGTGCCTTGGTTGCGAATGTCGGTGGAAGCACCAAGACCTTCGATGCGGCTCTTGATGAGTTCGGAAATTTCAGCGGGATTCAGTTGCATGAGCTCTCTCCTGTCTGTACTCGCGGCCTGCTTCAGGTGCGGTTCGTCAGCGTGGACGACGGGGGTGTGACCGGGATGCGTCGCGGCCATCAGGCCGTGAGCGCGACCCTCATTTGTTCGAGGCGAGCCTTCACCGAGGTGTCCATGACCTCGTCGCCGACCACCACACGGATGCCACCAATCAGTGCGGGCTCCACCGCGACGGTGACGTTCAGCCGCCGGCCGAAGCGGCGCTCCAGAGCCGCCACAACGTCTGGCAACTGAGCTGGCGCGATCGGAAACGCGCTGGACACCGTGGCATCTGACACGCCGGCATTCGCGTTCGCAAGCCTGTGAAACTGCGCAGCGATCTCCGGAAGCACCGTGATTCGGCCGTTGTCGATGACTGTGCGCAGCAGGTTTTGCAGCGTCACGGACATCGGAGCGCTGACCACCGATGCAATCAGGTCAAAGACCTGCTGCGAGGTGACTTTCGGGCTGTCGGCAAACTGCCGGAGCTGGTCGTCAGCAGCAACCGCCGCGAGCGCATCGATTTGCTGCAATGCAGCCTGCACATCGCCCTTGGCGGCTACCTCAAACAATGCCTCGGCGTACGGCCTGGCGAGTGTGGCGAGTTCGGCCATGATTTACAGCTCGACCTTCAGGCGATCCAGCAAATCGGCGTGGACGCTGGCGTTGACCTCTCGCTTGAGGATCTGCTCGGCGCCCTTGACAGCCAGCAAAGCGACTTGTTCGCGCAGAGTTTCGCGCGCCTTCAGAGCTTCCTGTGCCGCCTCGGCCTTGGCCGCAGCAACGATCTTTACGCCCTCGTCATTGGCGCGGGTCTTGGCTTCTTCAATCATCGACTGGGCCAAGCGCTCGGCGTCTGCCAGGCGTTGGGCTGCGTCGGTGCGGGCAGCCGACAGCTGCTCTTCGACGCGTTTGTTGGCCTGAGAGAGTTCAGCCTTCGCCTTGTCGGCCGCAGACAAACCCTCTGAAATCTTCAAGGCGCGCTCATCGAGTGCCTTGACGATGGGCGGCCACACAAACGACATCGTGAACCAGACCAGGATCAGGAACACGATCAGTTGCGCGATCAGCGTAGCGTTGATGCTCACGTTGTTGCCTTTGAAACTGAGTGGATCAAGGCAGGCGGCACTTCATTGGCACGCCTGCGCGAGGACTTACTTTGGCAGGTTGGCGATCTGGGCCAAGAACGGGTTGGCCGTTGCGAACCACAGAGCGATACCGGTACCGATAATGAATGCGGCGTCGATCAGACCGGCCAGCAAGAACATCTTGGTTTGCAGTTCATTCATGAGTTCAGGCTGACGGGCGGCCGACTCAAGGTACTTGCTGCCCATGATGCCAATGCCGATACAGGCACCAACGGCACCCAGACCAATGATCAAGCCGGCGGCGAGGGCAACAAAGCTGACTTCCATGATGACTCCTAAGTAGTTTTGTAACGAGAGGGAAAAGAAAACGAGAAGAAAGAAATTCGGGTCAGTGCGCGTCGTGCGCCTGACCGATGTAGACCAGGGTCAACATCATGAACACGAACGCCTGCAGCGTGATGATCAGGATGTGAAAGATGGTCCACACCGTACCGGCGATGATGTGACCCAGGAACAGCGCGATGCCCGTGCCAGACAGCGTGAAAGCGCCACCCATGAGGGCGATCAACATGAAGATCAGTTCGCCGGCGTACATGTTGCCGAACAGCCGCATGCCGTGGGAAACCGTCTTGGCGACGAACTCGATGATCTGCATCAGGAAGTTCACGGGGTACAAGAACCACTTGTCGCCGAATGGCGCCGAAAACAGTTCATGCACCCAACCGCCCGCACCCTTGATCTTGACGTTGTAGTACAGGCAAACCAGCAACACGCCCAGCGACAGACCCATCGTGATGGACAAGTCGGCCGTAGGCACCACACGCAGGTGATCCAAGCCAAACACGTGCTCACCAACCCACGGAAGCAGGTCGACGGGCAGCATGTCCATCGCGTTGAGCAGGAAGATCCACACGAAGACGGTCAGAGCCAGCGGGGCCACCAGCCGGCGACTCGAGGCGCTGTGCACGATGCCTTTGGCTTGGCTGTCGACCATTTCGACCAGCATCTCGACCGCCGCCTGGAAACGCCCCGGAGTACCCGAGGTTGCCTTGCGCGCGGCCAGCCAAAGCAGCCAGCAACCCAGGACGCCCAGCACAACCGTGAAAAACACGGAGTCGAGGTTGATCACTGAAAAGTCAACAACCGACGACTGCTGCTTGTTATGCAGGTGCGTAAGGTGGTGAATGATGTATTCACCGGCGCTCGGGGCGTGTTCGGAACCTTCAGCAGACATGGCGAGTCACAACCTCATCGTTCGTTTGCGGCCGCGCCACAGAAGCGCAAGCCAATTCACCTTCATGCACACGACCATCGTCACCAGCAGTACTGGCCACCTCAGGTCGGGCACCACACGGGCCGCGATCACCAACATCGCAATCGCAACACCGATCTTCAAGACTTCCCAAAACATGAAGCCCACAGCCAACCCCATCGGCGAGCGCGCCCTGCGGGACATCCCACGAGCCATCAACGCACCCGGCACCACCACCGCCGCCGCACCATAGACCGCCGACCACATGGAGGCCGGTGAACCAAACAGCGCGAAGAGGAGACCGCAAGCCAGACCCATCACAGCTTGCGCGGCGACCACTTGCCACGGAGACGCAGAAGACGACCTCAAATCCAGCGAGGCGATCTCTTCACGAGTCCAGACCTTGAATTCGCGCTCCGGGTCATCGAGGTCATCGATGAGAAGAGACTGCGCCCTTGAGTGGGGGAGGTCGGCAGAAGTCTTGGATTTCACACCACGAACGATTGTGTCGGTCACGGTGGCTGGTCCGGCTGATTTCAACAAAGCCTCGGAATTGTACGTAATAACCCGCTGTTTTGGGACACTTTTTCAACAAGGTGCTCAACAACCCGCTCGTGCCTTGCTTCCAGTCTCGCGGTAAACCCTCAGCCAAACAGGTGGGCGGGCAATCCCGGCACATCGACACGCAGTGACAGCACACAGCCAGCCCATGGCTGTTCGGCCAGTTCGCTCGCTGGGCGGCCGCGCCGCGAGGTGGTGATGAACAGTGTCTTCAAATCAGGCCCGCCAAAGCAGGGCATCGTTGGACAACGCACCGGCAGCCGGACCTCTCGCAATGTTTCGCCCGATGGAGACAGGCAAAGCAGGCGTTGCCCCTCGAACATTGCCACCCAGTAGTTGCCCTCGGCGTCAACCGCCGCGCCGTCGGGCCGCCCGCCATAGGAGGCCAGCGGTTGGTCCGGCTGCTTTGCGGGAAATGCGACCAAGACGCGCCGGGCACTGAGCGCGCCGCTCGATCCGTCGAAGTCGAAGGCAAACACCCTGTGCGTCTGCGTGTCGCTCCAGTACATCGTGCGGCCATCGACACTCCACGCCAGGCCGTTGGACACGGTGATGCCATCGGCTCTTTCGGTCAAGGTGCCCTGGTGAAAGCAGTACAGCGACGCCATGGGAGGATCTCGCGGCTCGTACACCGTACCGACCCAGAAGCGACCCTGTGGGTCGCACTTGCCATCGTTGAAGCGCTCGATCTTCGGGTCATAGGGCGGCTCAGCCAGCAGGGCTCGCGTTCCGGTGAGGGGGTCAAAGCGCCACAGCCCGTCACGGGCCGCCAGCAACATCCCGCCATCGAGCATCGGGGCGCAACTGGCGATCTCGCTGTCGAAGGTCCAGTGCGACAAGTCGCCGGTTGCCGCATCGAACCGGTTGAGCGTGCGCGCGGGAATGTCGCAGTAGTAAAGCACCTGCTCGCGCGGGTGCCACACGGGGGACTCGCCCAGCAAGCTGGGCGAAGCGACGGCGACCTTCACGGTCGGGGCGTCGCGCAAGACCGTGGGATCACTCACAAGGCAGTCACCTCAAGCGTCATCGACACCTCAAAACTTTGGTCGGGTTGCAGCGTGCGAAGTCCGTGAGCGACCGGGTCGCTCATGTGGATCGCATTGCTGACGTGGCTCACGGGCTCGACACAGAAGTACGCCTTGTCAGCCGGGGTGTAGACCACCAGGCGCGACAGGTTGGAAGTGAGTCGAAGCGAGAATTTTTCGTCGCGAATGGTGGCCGCGCCCACCCAGCCGTCGAAGCAGTAGTCAAACCCCATCTGCGCCACCGCGCCCTTGATCCCGGGCTGAGCCTCTTTGCGAACCGGCAAACCGGTGGCGTCGGGTTCCCAGCGGTCGCTGACCTCAATGCGCAGTTGACTGCGCTCGCGCTTCGGGAAATACGGGTGCCAGCCCGACCCCACAGGCTGGGCGATGTCGGCGGTGTTGGTGGTGGTCATGCGTACGCTCAGAGAGTGTGGCGTCAGTGAGAACTTCTGCTGCGCCTCGAACGCAAACGGCCAGTGCGCATCGGGTGCGTGGCGGTAACGCAGCACCACCTCAACCGCACTGTGCGACACCACATCCCACGGACGCAACCAGCCCACGCCGTGAACCGAGTGCGGGTTGTCGTCGAAATTGGTTTCGGTCGTGTGGTCTCGTCCCTGCCAGCGAAAGCGTTTGTTGCCCAGCCGGTTGGAGTAGGGCACCAGCGGGTAGCAGGCCGCCTGACGCGATCCGACCAACAACGCTGGCTCGGTCGAGCGCAAGATGGGCGTGTCTTGGTACCACAAGCCGGCGATCGATCCTCCCAGATCAGCGCGCAGCGCCAACCGTAGCGCCCCGGCGCAGAGTTCGACGGTGCCTTTGGCGGCAGCGCCTTCCGTCTGGGTGGCTGAGTCGCCCATGAATTTTTGGTGCGCGCCTGGGGCCAGCTCAGTCGAGCTCGGCCTTCAGATAGTGCGAATCGGCAATCGGGCTGAAGTAGTAGGGCGGGATTTCCTCGAAGCCCAGCGATGCATACAAGCCGCGCGCGGCCTCCATGCCGTCCAACGTATCCAGCAACATGGTCGAGTACCCCACGCTGCGCGCCTCGTCGAACAGGGCCTGTGCCAGCAACCGACCGAGGCCGAAGCGGCGAAACGCCGGCCGCACATACAGGCGCTTCATCTCGCAGGCGTTCGCGTAGTCGACATCGGCCAATGCCCGCAGCGCGCCACAGCCGGCCAGTTGGCCGTCGACGAAGGCCAGCAGCAAGTGCCCATGGGGCGGCGCGTACTCGCCCGGCAGCCCGGCCAGCTCTTCCTCGATGCTCTGGAAGCGCAGATCGATGTTGAGGCTACCGACGTACTCGCGAAAGATGCCGCGGGTGGCATCGAGCGACTCAGCGTCGCTCGGGATCACGAGTTCTATGTCAGGTGCAGGCATGGGGACGGGAAGCGGAAGGAGCCGACCCAGTTTATCGCCCGGGTCGCCGCCATCCCTCAGTCGCTTTCCCGACGTTCAACCGCGCGGTCCCAGCACTTCCCAGCGCTCCATGGCGACCAGCAGCTCATCGTCGATCGACGCCACCCGCGCCTGCGCGGTGGCCACGCCTTTCGGGTCGCGGGTGTAGGCGTCGGCATCGGCCAGCAACGTGGCAAGAGCCACCTGCTCAGCTTCAAGCGCCTCGATGCGCTTGGGCAACTCGTCGAGCTCGCGCTGCTCCTTGTAGCTGAGCTTGCGCGGCTTGACTGCAGCCGGCGCAGGCACGGCTTCAGCAGGAGCCAACTTCGCGGCGGCCGGCGTGTCCTTCGACTTGGCGGCCTTCGCCGCCTGCGCACGAAGGGACTGCGCCCGATCGCGCTGCATCTTCCAATCCTCGTAGCCGCCTTCGTATTCGCGCCATTGGCCCGGCGACTCGTCGCCCTCCCACACGATGGTGCTGGTCACCACGTTGTCGAGGAACCGCCGGTCGTGGCTGACGAGAAACACCGTGCCCTTGTACGACTGCAGCAATTCTTCGAGCAGTTCCAGCGTGTCGATGTCGAGGTCGTTGGTGGGCTCGTCGAGCACCAGCACGTTGGCTGGTAGCGCGAACAATCGTGCGAGCAGCACCCGGTTGCGCTCGCCGCCGCTGAGCGTGCGCACCGGCGAATTGGCGCGCTCGGGCGAAAACAGGAAGTCGTTCAGGTAGCTCATCACGTGCTTGCGCTGACCGGCGAACTCGACCCACTCGCTGCCCGGGCTGATGGTGTCGGCCAGCGTGGCATCGAGGTCGAGCGTGCTGCGCATCTGGTCGAAGTAGGCGACTTCGATCTTGCTGCCCTGGCGCACGGCGCCGCTGGTGGGCTGCAACTCGCCGAGGATGAGCTTGAGCAGCGTCGTCTTGCCCGCGCCATTGGGGCCGATCAGCCCGACCTTGTCGCCACGCAGGATGGTGGCGCTGAAGTCACGCACGATGATCTTCTCGCCGAAGTTCAGCGACACATCGCGCAGCTCGCCGACGATCTTGCCGCTGGGCGCGCCCGCGTCGATCTCGAGGCGCACCTGGCCCAGCGAATCACGCCGCGCCTGGCGCTGCCCGCGCAACACATCGAGCCGCTGAATGCGCGCCACGCTGCGGGTGCGGCGGGCCTCGACGCCCTTGCGGATCCAGACCTCTTCTTGCGCAAGCAGCTTGTCGGCGCGCGCATTGGCCAGCGCGTCGGAGGCCAGCTGCTCTTCCTTCATGCGCTCGTAGGCGCTGAAGTTGCCGGGATAGCTGCGGATGATCCCGCGGTCGAGTTCGATGATGCGCGTGGCCACACCGTCCAGGAACGCGCGATCGTGGGTGATCAGCATCACGCTGCCCTTGAAGCCGCGCAGCAGTTCTTCCAGCCACGCGATCGAGTCGAGGTCCAGGTGGTTGGTCGGCTCGTCGAGCAACAGCACGTCAGGCACCGCCACCAGCGCTTGCGCCAGCGCGACGCGCTTTTTCATGCCGCCCGACAACTGGCTGATCTCGCGCGACCCATCCAGATGCAGCTGCGCGATCGTGGTGTCCACGCGCTGCTCCCAGTTCCAGGCGTCGAGCGCTTCAATGCGGGTTTGCAGCGCATCGAGATCGACGCCGTCGGCGTGATCCTCATAGGCCTGGCGCACCGCGCGCGCCTCGGCCACGCCCTCGCTGACGGCGTCGAACACGCTGTGCCCGGGCTCGAACGCCGGCTCCTGCGGCACGTAGCAGATGCGCACGCCCTGCGTCATTTGCAGCAGCCCGTCGTCGAGCTTTTCGAGCCCGGCGATGATCTTGAGCATCGACGACTTGCCCGCGCCGTTGCGGCCGATCAGGCCGAGTCGTTCACCGACATCCAGCGAGAACGCCGCGTTATCGAGCAGGGCCACGTGGCCGAAGGCCAGGTGGGCATTGGAGAGGGAGAAGACAGCCATCCGTCGATTGTGAGGGTTGGCCCTGATAGGACAAACGCGTCTTGGGGGTCCGAGCGCCGAAAATGCATCCATGAGCACCTCTGCGATCTTTCACGACTCGTTCTACAAATTCGCGCACGTCACCGACGTGGAGCGCACCGCCAGCACCCTGCGCGAGCTGACCGCGGCGCTCACCGGCAGCTTGCTGGTCGCCCGCGAAGGCCTGAACGGCACGGTCGCCGGCACGGCCGAAGCGCTTGATGCGTTTCGCGCGGCGCTGGCCAGTGACACGCGCCTGACGGGTTGTTTCACCGGCATCGAGTTCAAGCGCAGCCCCTGCGCGACGCCGCCGTTTCAGCGCATGAAGGTGCACAGCCGGCCCGAAATCCTGCCGCTGGGGCTGCCCGCAGGCAGCGCCGAAGTCAATGCGGTGGGTCACGTCGGGCTGCAAGTGACCCCGGAGCGCTGGCGCGAACTGCTCGACGACCCGAACGTGGTGGTGATCGACAACCGCAACCACTTCGAGGTTCGGCTCGGACGCTTTCGCAACGCGGTCGATCCGCTGGTGCGCAATTTCCGTGACTTTCCGGCCTACATCGAAGCGCAGCTGCCGCTGTGGCAGGCCGAAGGCAAACAGGTGGCCATGTACTGCACCGGCGGTATCCGCTGTGAGAAAACCAGCGCCTGGCTGCATGAGCGCGGCGTGGCCGTGCTGCAACTGGAAGGCGGCATCCTCAACTACTTCGCCCGCATGCCCGATGCCGAGCGCGACTGGGACGGCGAATGCTTCGTCTTCGACAACCGCATCGCGCTCGACACCCGGCTGCAGGAAACCGCCACCACCGCCGAGCAGGTGTACGCCGGCGATCCGCACGAGGCCTGGCGGCTGCAGCGCGCGCTGCGGCTCGACAGCCCGGCCGAGGCCGATGCGGCCGATCCCGCTGAGCGCGCGAGCGCCACACCGCCGCCGTGAGCACCGCGCGGCCACCCCGCGACAAGCCCACGGGAAAGCCGCTCAGCGCGCCGCTGCCGACCAAGAACGGCGTCGGCCCGAGTTGCGTCGCACTGCCGCCCGGGCCATGGGATTCGATCGACGAGTTTTTGGCCGAGCGCTTCGCGGCGATCCCGGCCGGCACCTGGCGCGCGCGCATGCAGCAAGGCGAGCTGGTCGACGAGCACGGGGCGGCCGTCGCTACGGGGCAGCCGTATCGAGCCGGTCTGCGCCTGTATTACTACCGCTCGATCGACGACGAGCCGAAAGTTCCTTTTGAGGAAGCGCTGCTGTTTCAAGACGAGCTGCTGGTCGCCGTCGACAAGCCGCACTTCCTGAGCGTCACACCGGGCGGCCGCCACCTGCACGAAACGCTGCTGGTGCGGCTCAAGCGCCGCCTGGGCATCGACACGCTGACGCCCTTGCACCGGCTGGACCGCGAGACCGCGGGGGTGGTGGTGTTTTCGGTGCAGCCCGCCGCGCGCGGCGCGTACCAGGCGCTGTTCGCCCACAAGGCGGTGAGCAAGCACTACGAGGCCATCGCGCCGTGGCGACCGGAGCTGGGTTTCCCGCTGACCCGCCGCAGCCGGCTGGTCGAAGACGAACACTTCCTGCGCATGCGCGAAGCACCCGGCGAGCCCAACGCCGAAACCCATTTCGAGGTGCTCGAGTCCCACGGCGCCTTCGCACGCTACCGGCTCACGCCGGTGACCGGCCGCACGCACCAGCTGCGTGTGCACTGCGCGGCGCTGGGGTTGCCGATCGCGGGCGACCGCATGTACCCGACGCTGTTGCCGGCCGACACCGACGACCACGCCCGCCCGCTGCAGTTGCTGGCCAGAACGCTGGCCTTCACCGACCCGGTGACGGGGCAGGAGCGGCAGTTCGAGTCCGCGCGGCAACTGGCGTCGCTGCGCGACACCGTGACGCTCAACGAGGCTGCAGCTGGGCCTCCAGCGCATCCATGAACATCGCGGCCACATCGAAGCCGGTCTGCTCGGTGATTTCCTGAAAGCCCGTCGGGCTGGTGACGTTGATCTCGGTCACGCAGTCCCCGATCACATCCAGCCCCACCAGCAGCAGGCCGCGCGCAGCCAGCACCGGGCCGATCTGCTCGGCGATCTCGCGGTCGCGCGGGCTCAGCGGCTGGGCCACGCCCTTACCGCCCACGGCCAGATTGCCGCGGATCTCGGAGCCCTGGGGAATGCGCGCCAGCGCAAACGGCACCGGACGGCCGTCGATCAGCACGATGCGCTTGTCGCCCAGCACGATCTCGCTCAGGAAGCGCTGCACCATCACCGTGCGCTCGCCATGCTGGTTGAGGGTCTCGGCAATGCTGCCCAGATTCAGCCCGTCGGGCCCGACACGGAAGATCCCCATGCCGCCCATGCCGTCGAGCGGCTTGAGGATGATGTCGC
>NCFZ01000111.1 GCA_002281415.1 Burkholderiales bacterium 28-67-8
TGCCGTTGGCCTTCTCGGTGATGTTCTTTTACTTCCCGGCGGGTCTGGTGCTGTACTGGCTGACCAACAACATCCTGTCGATTGCACAGCAGTACCTGATCAACAAGAAGCTGGGCGTCCTCGGCAAGTAACTCGCGCCAGGCCCGGCAGATCCTGCGGAGAAAATGAGCCGCATGCTGCCGCGCCACCACGATCCCATCGTAGCCATCGCCACGGCGCCGGGCCGCGCTGCGGTCGGCATCGTGCGGGTCTCGGGGCGTGATTTGCGAGCGCTGATCGAAGTGTTGTGCGGTCGCCCGTTGGCGCCGCGCCACGCCACCTACCTGCCATTTCGGGATGCCGCTGGCGCGGAGATCGATCACGGTCTGGCGCTGTACTTTCCGGCGCCGCACTCCTACACGGGTGAAGACGTGCTTGAGCTGCAGGCGCACGGCGGTCCGGTCGTGTTGCAGCTGCTGCTGGCGCGCTGTCTCGAGGCCGCGGCCGAGCCGAATCTGGCCACCGGCCAACCGCGTCTGCCCGCGCTGCGCCTGGCGACGCCCGGCGAATTCACTGAGCGCGCCTTCCTCAACGGCAAGCTTGATCTGGCCCAGGCCGAGGCCGTCAGCGACTTGATCGATGCCAGCACCGAGGCGGCGGCCCGCTCAGCCACCCGATCGTTGTCGGGGGGCTTCTCGGCCCAAATCAAGGCGCTGGAAGAGCAGCTGGTGCGACTGCGCATGCTGGTCGAGGCGACGCTGGACTTTCCCGAAGAGGACATCGATTTCCTGCAGCAGGCGGATGCGCGCGGGCAACTCGAAGCCATCGCTTCACGGCTGCGCGTGGTGCAAGACCAAACCCGTCAGGGCGCGCTGCTGCGCGAAGGCATCACCGTGGTGATCGCCGGTCAGCCCAACGTGGGCAAGAGCTCACTGCTCAATGCGCTGGCCGGCGCCGAGCTGGCCATCGTGACGCCCATTGCCGGCACCACGCGTGACAAGGTGACGCAGACCATCCAGATCGAAGGCGTGCCGGTGCACGTCATCGACACCGCTGGCTTGCGCGAGACCGATGACGCGGTCGAGCGCATCGGCATCGAGCGCAGCTGGGGTGAGATCGAGGGCGCCGACGCGCTGCTGTTCCTGCATGACCTCACGCGCATCGAAGACGCGACACATCAGGCCGAGAACGCCAGCATCCGGGCGAGGTTTCCGCAGGCGCTGATCGACGGCCAACGCGTACTGGATGTCCACAACAAGGCCGACTCGGTGCCCGGGCCGCACGGACACACCGCTGGCGCCAACAGCCTGCGCGTGTCGGCAAAGACCGGCGAAGGGCTCGGCGATCTGCGCCGCCGGCTGCTGGAGCTGGCCGGTTGGCACGAACACCCCGAAGGGGTTTACACGGCGCGCGCGCGGCATGTCCAGGCGCTGCGGCTCACGGGCGAGCACCTCGACGAGGCGAGGCGGCGGCTCGATCAAACCAACCCGCAACTCGACCTGTTCGCCGAGGAGCTGCGCCTCGCGCAGGGCACGCTTGGCGACATCGTCGGCCAATCCACTCCAGATGAGTTGCTCGGCGAAATCTTCAGCCGGTTTTGCATCGGGAAATAGGGCGCGCGCGCCGATGCGGCGATGGCATCGTCAAGGACGGTCCGCGTTTCGGAACCTCAGCATCTCGAAGAGGCGTCCTTCTTGCGACGGCGTGAAGCCGCAGTCGACCGAACGCAGCGAGTTTTCGTAGGTGCCGAAGAGCATGTCCCAGATCGGGATGCCGTAGTTGCCCCGGTGCCGGTCGCGCTCATGATGCACGCGGTGCATCTCGGGGCGTACGACCAGATAACCCAGCCAGCGAGGCGTTCGGATGTTGGTGTGCTCCCACAGGTCGAACACCCCGACCCAGAAGGATGCCCAAGCGGCCGCCTCCGCCCCGTAGCCCAGCAGCCAATAGGCCACACCGTTCACGATCAGTGCATTGGCCACGAAGTCATTCGGGTGCGCGTAGAACGCGGTGGCGGCCTCGAGCCGGTGGGTGCTGTGGTGAACCTGATGGAACAGCAGCCACAGGCGGTCGCTGTGATGGCGCAGCCGGTGCCACCAATACACAAAGAAGGTGACGGCCACATAGCCGCAGAAGCCTTGCCAAACGGCCGGCAGCCGGGTCAGGACGGTGTCTTGCCGCAAGTACTCGCGGGCGGCCACGTGCGCATCGATCAGCCCGCCGAGCAGCAACGTCAGCGTGATCCCGACGATGCCCAGGCCCGTGGCCCTCGCGACCCACCGCCAGTCGGTGGGGTAATTCCGATTCGGGGCCAGCCGCTCCAGCGCCATCAGGCCCACCGCGACGGCGGCCGTCAGCAAAAATGTCAGTGTGGCGGTCGGTAAAGCCATGACGGCCTCAGTGACCCTCGAAAGACGTCAGCGTGAACAGCGGCAAGCCTGTTGCACGCAGTTTGGCGCTGCCGCCGAGTTCGGGCAGGTCGACGATGGCCGCGCCTTCGATCACATGGGCGCCCAGGCGGTCGAGCAGATTCATGCCGGCCATCATGGTGCCACCGGTGGCGATCAGGTCATCGATGAGCACCACGCGATCGCCTTTCTGAACCGCATCCGTGTGGATTTCGACCGTGGCCGACCCGTACTCCAGCTCGTAGGACTCTGCCAGCGTGGTGTAGGGCAGCTTGCCTTGCTTGCGGATGGGCACGAAGCCGATGTTGAGCTCATAGGCCAGCACCGAGCCGATGATGAAGCCGCGCGCGTCGAGCCCGGCAATCGCTGCAGGTCGCTGGTCGAAGTAGCGATGCACGAACTGGTCGATCAGCACACGAAACGCCCGCGGGTTCTGTAGCAGCGGTGTGATGTCGCGAAACTGCACGCCAGCGGCCGGCCAGTCGGGCACGGTGCGGATGTGCGATCGGATGAAGGCCAGGTCGTCCATCGTGTGGTTCCCGCAGAGGTCAGTAGAAGGCGTCGACGCGGGTGGCGCCCATCAAGGGCTCAAGCAGCCGGGCCAGCGGCCCTAACCCTTCGTAGCGTGTGGCCACCTTGTGCGCGTAGGCGAAGAACCGAGGCAAGTCGGCGCTGTAGGCCGGTTTGCCGTCGCGGTGCTTGAGACGGCAGAAGGTGCCCAGCACCTTCAGGTGCCGCTGCAGCCCCATCCATTCGAGCGGCTTCCAGAACTCGCCGAAATCAGTCGGCACGGGCAGACCGGCCTTTCGCGCCTGCTGCCAGTAGCGGATGGCCCAGTCGAGTTCGAGCTCCTCGTCCCAGCTGACGAAGGCGTCGCGCAGCATGGAGGCGACGTCGTAGGTGATCGGCCCGCGCACCGCGTCCTGAAAGTCGAGGATGCCCGGGCCGGCGCTCACGTCGCCGCACACCATCAGGTTGCGAGGCATGTAGTCGCGGTGAACGGCCACGGTAGGCTGCGCCAGCGCGCTGGCCACCAGCAAGTCGACGGTGGTGGCCCAGACCGCGAGCTCGTCGGCGCCCCAGACCACGCCAAATTCACGCTGCACGCACCATTCAGGAAACAGAGCCAGCTCCCGCCGCAGCAGCGCGTCGTCGTAGGCCGGCAGGTTGCTTGCGTCGACACGCTGCTGCCACACGACCAGGGTGGACAAGGCCGCGCGCATGAGTCGATCGGCGCTGCCGGCGTCTTCGGCGGCGACGGCCGAGCGCAACTCGCCCAGGTAGAGCCGCGAGCCCAGATCGCTGAGCAGCAAGAAACCGTGCTCGATGTCTTGCGCCAGCACCTGCGGCGCGTTCAGGCCGGCCTGCTGGATCAGCGCAGCGACCGTCACAAACGGGCGCACATCTTCGTGCGACGGCGGCGCGTCCATCACGATGAAACTGTCACGCGATCCATCAATGCGCAGGTAGCGACGGAAGCTGGCGTCGCTGGACGCCGGTCGCAATGTTTCAGGGCGCAGACCGTGCGAGGAGGCGACGGATGCCAGCCAAGCCTGGAATGCCGCCAGCCGCGCGGGGTCGTCCCAGGCAATGTCGGTGGCAATGGAGGCAGAGTTCGGGGTCATGGCGGGCTCAAGTCGGAGGAGGGAGGCAAGGAAATCGAGTCCGGAAACTCCGTGTGACCCCAAAGCGGCCGCGGCCAGACCCTCATGGATAATCGATTTTACAAACCGTCGTACGCGTTCGTGGCGCCGGCCATTTCCCTCAGCCAGCCTCGTCGCCCTTGTTCCCTCGTCCCACCGCCCATTCGCTGCGTTCTGGCGCGCTCGACTCGCCCACCGCAGGACGCTACCGCTGCACGTTGACGGCAGTGTTCTGGGCCGTTCTCCTGTCGATGGGCACGAGCACGGCTCGAGCCCAGTGGGGCAAGCCTTTGCCAGGTACACCTGCCGCAGCGGCCGCCGCTGCAGCGGTCGCGGCATCGGCTCCGGCACCGGCACCGGTCGCCGCGCCGATGGTGTCAGGCGTGGGCATACCCCTGAAGCTCATCCCGTCGATTCAGGCCCTGCCTCGCGGCGAGGCAGGCAAGCAACTGCCCATCACCGTGCAAGCGCAATCCATGCGCGGCCGTCCTGACATCGAGATGGTTGCCGAGGGTGATGCGGTACTGCGTCGGGGAGAGTTGTCCATCCGAGCCGACCTGCTGAGTTACGACCAGGTCGAGGATCTGGCGCTGGCTCGCGGCAACGTCCAGATCCGGCAGGAGGGCAACCGCTACGGCGGGCCCGAGGTGCAGATCAAGGTTCAGCGCTTCGAGGGCTACTTCATCAAGCCCACCTATTTTTTCGGGCGCACGGGGGCTGGTGGAGTCGCGGAGCGCATCGATTTCATCGACAACCAGCGCTCGGTGGCCACCAACACCACCTACAGCAGCTGTCCTGCCGAGGACGGGAAAAAGGCCTGGGAGTTGAGCACCTCGCGGGTCAAGATGGACTTCGAGGCCAACGAGGGGATTGCAGAAAACGCCGTGCTGCGCTTTCTCGGAGTGCCCATCCTCGCCTCGCCTGTGTTGCGGTTTCCGCTGACCGACGAGCGCAAGTCCGGGTGGCTGCCGCCCAGCATCGCGATTGACAGCCGCACCGGGTTGCAGGTGCAAATGCCCTGGTACTGGAACATCGCACCCAACCGTGATGCGACCTTGACCCCGCTGCTCAGCACCAAGCGTGGTGTGGGTCTTGGCACCGAGTTCCGCTACCTTGAGCCGAACTATCGGGGACAGCTCAACCTCGACTTCTTGCCCGATGATCAGGTGGCCAAGAGATCTCGGTACTCCTTCGGAGTTCGCCACGAGATGTTGTTGGACGACCACACCGAGGTCAAGGTTCGTGCGCTGCGTGTGTCGGACGACAACTACTGGAAGGACTTCCGTCAGGAGTCGAATCCGGACCAGATCACGCCGCGTCTGTTGCTTTCCGATGTCCGCGCATCTCGTCCCTTCGGCAACTGGACGACCTACGCGCGGGTGCAGAGCTGGCAAGTGCTGCAAAACCCCGACAGCCGGTTCGAGACGCCCTATGAGCGCTTGCCCCAGGTTGGCGCAAGGATCATCCAGCCGCTGGACTACGGCCTCGAGCTGGGCTTTGAAGGCGAGTTCAACCACTTCGTCAACCCGGCGGGAAATATCACGCCGAACCGCGTGGAGGGTTCCCGGCTGCATTCGTTGGCTTCCATCAGCATGCCTTGGCTGAACCCGGGCTGGAGCGTGACACCTAAGATCGCCCTGAACGCCGCTTCGTACTCACTCGATCGCCCGATGGTGGATGGCCGCTCGGAGGCGTCGCGCGTGATCCCGACCTTCAGCGTGGATGGTGCGATGGTTCTGGAGCGTGACACGAGCTGGTTTGGCCGCGACTTGCGGCAGACGCTGGAGCCAAGGCTCCTGTACATCAACACGCCGTACCACCGGCAGGACGGCCTGCCGAACTTCGACTCGGCGGCCAAGGACGTCAACTTCGAATCCAGCTTCAGCGAGAACACGTTTTCCGGCGTGGACCGCGTGTCCGATGCGAATCAGGTCACCGCGGGCGTCACCACGCGGCTGCTGGATCCGCGCACGGAAGGCGAACTCATGCGGCTCGCCATGGTCCAAAGTTACCTCTTCAGCGACCAGCGGATCACGCCCGACAACAAGCCGCTCACCCGGCGCGTCTCGGACCTGTTGCTGCTCGGTTCCACGAACTTGATTCCGCAGTGGACGCTGAACGGGTCGATGCAGTACCGCCCAGACTTGGGAAAGTCAGCTCGGTCCACGTTTGGTGCCAGTTATTCGCCAGGCCCGTTTCGCACGGTCTCGTTCAACTATCGCTTCACGCGCGATCAGTCGGAGGAGGTGGAGCTGGGCTGGCAGTGGCCGCTGTTCGGTCGCACGCCCGGCCAGTCCTCGGCCGCCGCCGGGCAGGGCAGTTGCAGCGGTTCGCTCTACACCGTGGGCCGTGCCAACTACAGCCCTCGCGACAGGCGTCTCATTGACGCTTTGCTCGGCTTTGAATACGACGCGGGGTGCTGGATCGGACGCATCGTGGCCGAACGACAATCCACCGGCCAGACCGAGGCGACCACACGGTTGATGATTCAGCTGGAACTGGTTGGGCTGTCACGAATCGGATCCAACCCGCTCCAGGCGCTACAGCACAATGTGCCGGGATACCGGCTGTTGCGAGACGGGCCGCATGCTCCGCAGACCACCAGCATTTATGACTGAACATTTCAGATTGACTTTAGGAGCCGCCCTGCTTTGCGGCGCGCTGGTTTGCGGTGTAACAGCCGCACAGGCGCAAGAGCCACCCGCTGCGGTGCGCGTGGGCGACTACATCGTGGCCGTGGTGAATCAGGAACTGCTGACCGCCCGCGAGGTCGACCAGCGCATGAGCGCCGTGCGTGACGCGGCCTTGCGCGGTGGTGCCACATTGCCGCCGCCCGACGAGTTCCGGCGCAAGGTGATCGACACCATGCTCGATGAGCGCGCGCAAATGTCCTACGCCCGGGATCTTGGCGTGAGGATCGATGAAGTCGAGGTCGAGCGGGCCGTTCTCAACGTGGCATCCCAAAACCAGATGACCCCGACGCAGTTGCGAGCGCGGCTGGTTGAGGAGGGCATGGACTACGCGCGGTTTCGAAACAACCTGCGCGACCAGATTCTTGTTGACCGTGCGCGTGAGCGGGAGATGCAGATTCGCATCCGGATCACCGACGCTGACATTGATGCCCTGCTCGAAAAGCGGCGTCAGCAATCCGGCGGCAAGCCCGAGTACAACGTGGCGCAGATTCTGGTGACGGTTCCTGACGGTGCCACGGATGCGGTCGTGAGCGAACGCCGTGCGCGCGCCGAGGCGGCGCTGGCACGCGTCAAGGCGGGCGACTCGTTCGAGTCGGTGGCCCGCGAGGTGTCCGATGATGCGAACAAGGCGGCTGGTGGTGCCATGGGCTTGCGAGCTCTGGACCGCTTGCCCGACGTGTTCGCCGAGAGAGTTCGCGATCTTCAGTCGGGGGAACTGTCACCGACGCTGTTGCGCACCGGCGCAGGGTTCCATGTGCTCAAGTTGCAGGAGCGACGTGATGTGCAGGCGTTCACCGTGATTCAGACACACGCGCGGCACCTCCTGCTGCGCCTTTCGCCACTGCTCGATCAGGTCGTCGCGATGCGCCGGCTCGCGGAGTTCAAGCGGCAGATTGTTTCCGGCGCCAGCAGCTTCGAGCAACTCGCACGGGAACACTCGGAAGACGGTAGCGCGCAGCAGGGTGGCGATTTGGGCTGGACCTCACCGGGCACATTCGTGCCCGAGTTTGAAGACGCCATGAACGCGCTGCCCGTCGGAGGGATTTCTGACCCGCTGGCCTCCCGCTTCGGGGTGCACCTGATTCGTGTGGATGAGCGTCGCCAGTCTGCGCTTGATGCCAAGCAGGAGCGAGAGCAGGCTCGAAGCCTGCTGCGAGAAGAGCGTTACCCGGTGGCATTGGCCGAATGGAACCGGGAGCTGCGCGCCCGCGCCTACGTGGAGTTGCGCGAGCCTCCTCCGTGATGCTGACCATGGCGAAAGCCGCCAGCCTGCATCGGCCGTCCAGGCCAAGAGTCGAACCATGAGTCATGTCGCGCGAAAGCGCTTCGGGCAGCACTTCCTGACCGATCGGGTGGCCATCGACGCGATCATCGATGCCATACGCCCCGAGGCCGGGGATGCCATGGTTGAAATAGGCCCCGGCCTCGGCGCCATGACCTTGCCGCTGCTGGACTACGTCAGGCCGCTGACCGTGATCGAACTGGATCGCGATCTGGCTGTTCGCCTGCGGGAGAACGCCTCGTTGCAGGTGATTGAGGCGGATGTGCTGACCGTCGATTTCCCGGCACTGGCGGCCGCTACCGGTCGTCGTCTGAGAGTGGTGGGCAACC
>NCFZ01000112.1 GCA_002281415.1 Burkholderiales bacterium 28-67-8
TAGTCCTCGGGCACGTTGGGCAGCTCGAAATTGACCACGTGGGGCAGCTGGTCGATGTCAATGCCGCGCGCGGCGATGTCGGTGGCCACCAGCACCGTGAGGTCGCCGGTCTTGAACTCGGCCAGCGCCTTGGTGCGCGCGGCCTGGCTCTTGTTGCCGTGGATGGCCATCGCGCTGATGCCTTGCTTTTCAAGGAACTCGACCAGCTTGTTGGCGCCGCTCTTCATGCGGGTGAACACCAGCACCTGATCCCAGTCGTTGGCCTTGATCAGGTGCGCGAGCAGGTCTTTCTTCATCTCGCGGCCCACCGGGTGGACCTTTTGCACGATGCTGTCGTTGGTCTGGTTGCGCCGCGCCACTTCGATCAGCGCGGGCTTGTTGAGCAAGCGGTCGGCCAGTGCCTTGATCTCGTCGCTGAAGGTGGCTGAAAACAGCAGGCTCTGCTTTTGCGCCGGCACGATGGCCAGCACCTTCTTGATGTCGTGGATGAAGCCCATGTCGAGCATGCGGTCGGCTTCGTCGAGCACGAAGATCTCGATGTGGCTCAAATCCAGCGTGCGCTGCTGGTGGTGGTCGAGCAACCGGCCCGGTGTGGCCACCAGGATGTCGACGCCCTTGCGCAGACGGTCGATCTGCGGCTGCATGCCGACGCCGCCAAACATCACCATGCTGGTGAGCTTGCTGTACTTGCCGTAGGTGCGAACGCTTTCTTCGACCTGTGCGGCGAGTTCGCGGGTGGGCGTGAGGATCAGCGCGCGGATCGGCAGGCGACCCTTGACGTCGCGCACCGCGGGCTTTTCCATCAGGCGGTGCAGCATGGGCAGCGTGAAGCCGGCCGTCTTGCCGGTGCCGGTCTGGGCGCCGCCGAGCAGGTCGCCGCCGCCGAGGACGACCGGAATCGCCTGGGCCTGGATGGGGGTGGGGGTGGTGTAGCCGTATTCGGTGACGGCACGAAGCAACGGCTCAGCGAGGCCGAGATCGGAAAAATTCATGTGGGAAGTGAGCCCTCGGGCTTGCGCCAGCCGGGCTGTGGTTCGCGGCCTGCTGTTGCCCGCAAGGGGCACACCAGTCGGAAGGCGCGAGGGGTTCAGGGTGTCGGAGTCGACAGCGACGCGATGACTGGATCCGCGGCACTGCGGTGGATTCTAAGGGTTCCCACTGATATGGAGCCGCTTGAATGCCGCCAAAAGCCGCCCTGATCCAGCGATGCACGCTGGCCGGCCACGAAAAAAAACGGGCCGGGCAACAGCCCGACCCGTTCAGATCAAGGCGCTGCTGCGATCAGGGCCGGCCCACCGCCGTCCAGGCCGCGGCCACGGCGGCCTGCTCGACCGAGGTGATGCCGTAGAGGTCCTTGGCCGCGCTGATGGTGGCTGCACGGGCACCGGCGTAGTTGGTGCTCGAGGTCATGTAGACCGTGAGCGCGCGGTACCAGATCTTCTCGGCCTTGGCGCGGGTGATGCCCGTGAGCGTGCCGGTGCCGCTGGCCACGCGGGTGTTGCCCGTCGCGCAGGTCTTGCTGGGCACGCCGGCCTTGGTGCCCTCGGCGAGCAGGTAGAAGAAGTGGTTGGCCACGCCCGACGAGAAGTGCACATCCAGGCTGCCCAGCGTGCTGTACCAGCAGTCGGCTGACAAGCCGTCGATGCTCGGCGTGATCATCGAGCGCAAGAACTTGTTAGTGCCGGTCTTGACCACCTTCTCGCCGATCAGGTAGTCGCCCGCGTCGGTGGTGTTGGCCGCGTAGTACTCGACGGCGGTGCCGAAGATGTCGCTGGTGGCCTCGTTGAGGCCGCCGGATTCACCCGAGTAAATGAGGTTGGCTGTGCGCGTGGTGATGCCGTGGGTCATCTCGTGCGCGGTGATGTCCACCGACACGAGCGGCCCGAGGATCGTGCCGTCACCGTCGCCAAAGCTCATGCAAAAGCAGGTGTCCGACCAGAACGCATTGGCATACTTGGTTCCGTAGTGAACCTGGTTGTACGAGGCCACGCCGTTGTTGGCAATGCCGTTGCGTCCATGCACGTTCTTGAAGTAGTCCCAGGTCTTGGCCGCGCCGTATTCGGCATCGACTGCCACGGTCCGCAGCGCTGCCGCGGTGATGCCGATGGCGCCGGTGCCCCACACGTTGGCCGTGGTGGTGGTGCCGGGGATGGTGAAGATGGCGCCCGTGCCGGTGGTCGCGTTGTTCATGTTGACCGTGTAGGTGTTGCCGCGGCTCGGGTCGCGCAGGTTCAACGTGCCGCCCACCAGATCGGTGGTCAGCGCCACCGTGCCGCTGTAGAGCGACTTGCCGGTGCCGGCCAGCGCCGCCGTGTGGATGTCGTTCCAGGCTTCCAGGATCAGCGCCGTGCTCGCATCGACGATGACGTGCATCTCCATGGGCGTGCCGTCGGGTTGCATGCCGAAAAGGCGCACGTCGTAGGCCAGCGCAGGGATGTCACCACGTGCGTAGACCAGCAACTCGGGCTTCACGCCGTTGGTGCTGCCACGATAGGTGTTGAACGCGACCTTGATCGCGGTGCCGGCGGAGATGGTGGTGGTGCGCGCCACGTTGATGGCGCGGTTGAGCGACAACGATGCGCCTCGGAAGTTGCCGCTGCTCTCGTTGTGCATCACCAGATCACCGCCCAGCACGCGCATGCCTCGGTAGGTGCGGTTGAAACGGATGTGCTGCACGCCGTCGCTGTCAAGCACCCGGTCGGTCACGTCATAGGCATGGTCGGCGCCGTTGAGCGTGTAGCCCGAGAACGACTTGATGTTGGACCGCGCACGGTCTTCTGATTTCTTCCAGTCGGGAGCGCCTGCCCACGCCGAGCCGCACAAGGAAAGCACGGACGCCGCAGCGACCGCAATCGCGGTGGGGGTGGAAAAGGCTCGCACGGTTACTCCTTGAAACAGATCGACTCCGTCGGTTTCGGCCCGCCGGCGGCTGACCTTGAGTGCTCTTCAGGGCGCGAGACGTGAACAACTCACGCTGCAAGCCCCGTGTTTTGAGCCTGACGGGGTTTCGCTGGCGGGTCGGCCGCCGATGCCCGGCGCCTGAAGCCCTGGGGTGGCCGCGGAACCCACCAGCGCGACCGGGTCTGCGGCCACAATACGCGTTGAGTTTTTTGCCTGAGCGGCCCCGCCCTCAGCGCGCGTTCGCCACCCCACACACAGTCAGGTTGCCGCATGGCCCAGTACGTCTTGTCGAAACAACTGCCCGCCTGCGGCGGCCTCCACTCACCTTGTTCGCGGAGGGCCACGTAATGGCTCAGTATGTTTTCACCATGAACCGCGTCGGCAAGATCGTGCCGCCGAAGCGCCAGATCCTCAAGAACATCTCGCTGAGCTTTTTCCCCGGCGCCAAGATCGGCATGCTGGGCTTGAACGGTTCGGGCAAGAGCACGCTGCTCAAGATCATGGCCGGCGTCGACAAGGACATCGAGGGCGAAGCCACGCCGATGCCGGGCCTGAAGATCGGATATCTGCCGCAAGAGCCGGTGATGAACCCCGACCAGACCGTGCGCGAGTCGGTGGAAGAAGGCATCGGCGGCGTGCTCGCGGCCAAGAAGCGGCTTGACGAGGTCTATGCCGAATACGCCGCCGAAGACGCCGACTTCGACGCGCTGGCGGCTGAGCAGGCTGAGCTGGAAGCCATCATTTCATCGGCCGGCTCCGAGAACACCGACCTTCAGCTCGAACTGGCCGCCGACGCGCTGCGCCTGCCGCCGTGGGACGCCATCATCGGCAAGCTGTCGGGTGGCGAGAAGCGCCGCGTGGCGCTGTGCCGCATGCTGCTGTCCAAGCCCGACATGCTGCTGCTCGACGAGCCCACCAACCACCTGGACGCCGAGTCGGTCGATTGGCTCGAGCAGTTCCTGCACCGGTATCCGGGCACCGTGGTGGCCATCACCCACGATCGCTACTTCCTCGACAACGCGGCCGAGTGGATTCTTGAACTCGACCGCGGATCGGGCATTCCGTACAAGGGCAACTACAGCACCTGGCTCGAGCAGAAGGAAACCCGCCTCGAGCAGGAGCAAAAGACCGAAGACGCCCGCACCAAGGCGATGAAGAAGGAACTCGAGTGGGTGCGCCAGAACCCAAAGGGCCGCCAGGCCAAGAGCAAGGCCCGCATGGCCCGCTTCGAGGAACTCTCCGACGTCGAATACCAAAAGCGCAACGAGACCAACGAGATCTTCATCCCGGTGGCCGACCGCCTGGGCCATGAGGTCATCGAGTTCGAGAACGTCACCAAGAGCTTTGGCGACCGCGTGCTGATCGACGACCTGAGCTTCAAGGTTCCCGCAGGCGCCATCGTGGGCATCATCGGCCCGAACGGCGCCGGCAAGTCGACGCTGTTTCGCATGATCGCCGGCAAGGAAAAGCCAGACAGCGGCACCGTGAAGATCGGCTCGACCGTCAAGATGGCCTTCGTCGACCAGAGCCGTGACAGCCTCGAGGCCGACAAGACGGTCTGGCAAGACATCTCTGGCGGTCTCGACAACCTGTTGATCGGCAAGTTCGTGGTGCCGTCGCGCGCCTATCTGGGACGCTTCAACTTCAAGGGCAACGACCAGCAAAAGCTGGTGGGCAACCTGTCGGGCGGCGAGCGCGGCCGGCTGCACCTGGCCAAGACGCTGATCGCCGGCGGCAACGTGCTGATGCTTGACGAGCCGTCGAACGATCTGGACGTGGAAACCCTGCGCGCGCTGGAAGACGCGCTGCTCGAATTCGCCGGCTCGATCATGGTGATCAGCCACGACCGGTGGTTCCTGGACCGCATCGCCACGCACATCCTGGCGGCCGAGGGCGACTCGAAATGGGTCTTCTTCGACGGCAACTACCAGGAATACGAAGCCGACAAGAAAAAGCGCCTCGGCGAGGAAGGTGCGCGTCCGAAGCGGGTGCGTTTCAAGGCACTCAAGTGAACCCGCTGCGCCACCTGTCCAGGCTGGCGCAAGGGCTGGCTGCGTCATGGTTCGCCTTGCTGCTGACGGCCTGTGCGGTGGGCGCGCACGTGGGTGGCTCGCCCGCCGCGGGAGTGGCCCCGTCTCCAGGTGCTGTGGCGGCCGTGGCCGGTGCGGCCTCTGGCGCATCGGGCGGCGCGGTGGCTGCGAAGCCGGTGGCCGCTGGCAGCAGCGCCGCCGGCGCGCCTGCTGCGGGCGGGCTGCGGCCGTTCGCCGAGGTGATCAAGGACGCCAAGCCGGTGGCTGGCCTGTTCACCGTCTGGCAAAAGGACGACAAGTTCTGGATCGAACTCAAGCCGTCTGACCTGAACCAGCCTTTTTTCTTGTCGCCCAAGCTCAAGACCGGGCTGGGCGAAGGCCGCTTCTTCGGCGGCTTGATGGGCGAAGAGCTCGTCGTCGAATTCCGCCGCGTGCACAACCAGATGCAGCTGCTCGCGCGCAACACCGAATTCATCGCCGCGGCCAAGACGCCCACCGGCCGTGCGGTGGAAGCCGCGTTTTCGCCCAGCCTGCTGTCGTCGGCTGCGGTGGTGAGCCAGCCTCACGCCGAGCGCAAGTCGGTGCTGGTCGAGGCCAACGCGCTGTTCATCAACGACATGACGGGCGTGGCGGTCAACCTGCAGCGCTACTACCGCCAGGGCTATGCGCTCGATGCCCGCAATTCGGCCATCACCGAGGTGCGCGGCAACCCGGATCTGCTGGTGCTCGAGGTGCTCGGCCACTACGCCACGCCGACGATCTCGCTGCCCGCGCCGGGGTCGCCACCCGGTGCGCCGGTGCCCACGGCACCGCGTTCGGTGCCGGACCCGCGCAGCCTGTTCATGACGCTGCACTACTCGCTGGCGAAACTGCCCGAGCAGGTGATGGCGCCGCGCAAGGCCGATGGGCGCATCGGCTACTTCAGCACCAACCTGTCGGACTACACCGACGACCTGGCGCGCTCGCCGCGGCAGCGCTACGTGAACCGCTGGCGGCTTGAAAAGCAGGATCCGGCCGCAGCGCTGTCCGAGCCGGTCAAGCCGATCACGTTCTGGCTCGATCGCACCTTGCCGCTCAAGTACCGCGATGCGGTGACCGCCGGTGTGCTGGAGTGGAACAAGGCCTTCGAGGCGATCGGCTTCAAGGAGGCGATCCACGTCGAGGTGCAGCCCGACGACGCCAGCTGGGACACGCTGGACTTCGGCCGCGCGTCGCTGCGCTGGATGACCAACGCCAGCCCGGCGTTCGGGGCCATCGGGCCGAGCCATGTCGATCCGCGCTCGGGCGAGATCCTCGATGCCGACATCGGCATTGAAAGCCTTTCGTCGCGCAACCTGCGCGCCTTGCGCTCTCAGGTGCTGGCCGCACCGGTGGCCCCCGAGTTGCCCGCCGAACTGGCCGCGCGCGGCCTGCGACCCCAGGCGCTGTGCGACTACGCCGATCAGGCTGCCGAGCAGCTGGGCTACGCGCTCGATGTGCTCGAGGCGCGCGGCGACCTGGACCCGGCCGGGCCCGAGGCCGAGAAGTTCGTGCTGGGCTATCTCAAGGACGTGACGATGCACGAGGTCGGCCACACGCTGGGGCTGCGCCACAACTTCCGCTCGTCACGCGTGTACACCGAGCAGCAGCTGGCCGACCCGGCCTTCACCGCCACCCACGGCATCGCGGGCTCGGTGATGGAGTACTCGCCGATCAACCTGTCGGCGCCAGATGTGCCGCTCGACCGCCAGGCCACGCCGTTCAACCCGACGCTCGGGCCTTACGACTACTGGGCGATTGAATACGCCTACCGGCCGATGGCCGCCGATCAGGAGGCGCAGCAGCTCGCCACGATCGCCGCACGGAGCGCCGAGCCGCTGCTGGCCTTTGGCACCGACGAGGACAACTCGCTGGGCATCGACCCCGAAACGCTGCAGTTCGATCTGGGCAGCGACGTGGTGGCGTTCGCCCGCAAGCGCATCGACATCGGCCGCGACCTGCTCAGGCGGCAGGAGTCGAGGGTGCTGGCAGCCGATGCCGACTACTCGGTGCTGCGCCGATCGGTGGGCTACGCGCTGCGCGACATGGGCCGCGCGGCGACCGTGCTGACGCGGCAGATCGGCGGCGTGCGCACCGTGCGCGACCACGCCGGCAGCGGGCGCGACCCGTTGCTGCCGCTGCCGGCTGCTCAGCAGCGCGCCGCGCTCGATCTGCTGGCGCGCGGCTACCTGTCGGCCGACAGCTTCCAGGTGTCACCGGCGCTGCAGCGCCGGCTGGCGGTCGATTACCTCGAGCGCGGCGATGCAGCGATGCATGGCGATGGCGCCGTGGCGACGGATTTCTCGCTGGCCTCGCAGGTGATCGAGTTGCAGCGCAGCGTGCTCGGCCAGTTGCTCAGCGATGCCGTGGCCGCGCGGCTGCTCGACAGCGAAGCCAAGCTGCCCAAGGACGCGCTGCGTTTGTCGGAGCTGTATCGCCGACTCAATGACGCGGTGTGGAGCGAGCTTGGTCAGCCGGGTGACATCGCCGCGGCGCGTCGCGAACTGCAGCGCGATCACGTCAACCGGCTGGCCGCGCAGCTGCTGCGTCCGGCCTCACTCAGTCGTGCCGACGCGCGCAGTCTGGTGCGCGCTCAGTCGCTCACGCTGCTCGATCGCATGAGCGCTGCGGCCCATCGACCGGGGCTCGGCGCCGAGGCCCGGGCCCATCTGGAAGACAGCGCCGACACCTTGCGCCAGGCGCTCAACGCCAAGCTGCAACGCGCAGGCGCCTGATCCTGCCATCGCGCTGAAGGCCGCCGATGCGCGACCTTCAGCGCACGTTCATCAGCCGAAGTGGCAGATGTAGTGCAGCGGCAGCAAGACCTCGATGTCGAACGACGACTGGCCCGGCACGCTGAACGACTGGCCGCCGGCGTAGTCGACCCAGTGCTGGCTGTTGGCCATGCGCACGCGGCAGCTGCCTTCGACCAGTTCCATCACTTCGGGTGCGCCGGTGTTGAAGGTCAGCGTCGAGGGCAGGATGACGCCCACGCTCTTCTTGATGCCGTCGGCCAGCACGATGCTGTGCGACACGCACTTGCCATCGAAGTAGACATTGGCGCGCGTGCTGATGGTGGCGGTGATGTGATCGGTCATGGTGAGGACTCGTGTGGTGTGAGGCGTGACGGCTCAGACGCCGCCGTCGTTCTTCAGGCTGGGCAGCGCCGCGCCGCCGGTTTGTGACAGCAGGCCGGTCTGCGCATAGATGGCGAGCTTGTCGCGCGTGTCGATGATGTCGAGGTTGCGCATGGTGAGCTGGCCGATGCGGTCGGCGGGAGAGAACATCGATTCGCCCTTTTCCATCGTCAACCGCTCGGGGTGGTAGGTCAGGTTGGGCGAGACGGTGTTCATGATCGAGTA
>NCFZ01000113.1 GCA_002281415.1 Burkholderiales bacterium 28-67-8
TGTTGGCCAGCCTCGGGGCCGAGGAACTGCGGATCGGTGGTGTCGTTGCTGGGGTGGTTGGACTGTGCGTTCATGCTGGTGGCCTCGTGTGGTGGTTGGGAATCTGCCCGTCGGTTTCGCCTCGACGCATGAACAGCGGAAGCCAGGCAGGACACAAGGGCACGGCCGCAAGCCGCAGCTCGAAGCGCAGCGCAGAGAACGGGTGAGGACCGTGGGCGCCAGCCTTCACCCTTGGGTCGTGACTGGATGCCGCTATGCGTCGGAAAGAGGCGGAACGACAGGCAGTTCAGCCACCCCGAGCCCGCGAGCGCACTGGCCGTATTGCCACCCCATCAACGACACGCGCGAAGCTTCCCAGCTGAGCGATCTCCTGCCGCTCTGCGGCGCACTTCAACGTTGCGGCAGCGCGGGAAATGCGATTTCTGCCTGTCAGAATGGAATGCAAGCCCTCCGGGCAAATCCAATACCCTCGATCAGAACCATGAACAGCGAAGACTTTGCAGACTCCGGTGCATTGATCTGCGGATCCGTCTACTTGCTTGTGGGAAGGGGTGAGTGCTACGCCTGCAAGAGATCCACTCGTTTGTTTGCGTTCATGGCGCTCCCGCCTTTTGAACTCGTCGGCGATCAGGACGAAGCCATGGATGACGAGGGATCGTTGTTGAAGGAAGTTGTCGACATGCCGGCGTCGCTGAGGTCAGTCGTGGCTCAGGTCACCAACGGCAAGTGGCGCGAGGACTTCAGTAGGACAGCGGACCAAACCTACTGGATGAATCACTGCGAATGGTGCGATGCCAAGCAGGGTGACTTCTTCGTACAGGGAGCAGATGGGCCGTTCTGGCCGTATTCCGAGGAGGGGCTCGCGGCGATCGAAGCAACGAAGATTGAAGGGCCACACACCTTTGCAGCGGCTGAGACTACCTACTCGGGTGCGATGGCAGATTGGCGCGATCGGCGCCACGGTGTGGTGCGTCCGCCAGTCAAGCCGCGGCGCAGCGCGAAGCGCAAGTAGGTGATCGACTGCGATCGCTCGCTGCCCAGCTACGGGGACGGCGCGCGAGCCGGAGCCATTCCTCGACCGGATGCGCGTTGGTGGCGTTTAACCGGTACATGCCGGTGAGCGACTGGACCTGGTTCGACCGGTGCAGGCCCCTCTCTTGATCGCCGTGCCCGACGATATTTGGCGTAAAGATGTGAGGCCCGCAATCACCGCTCACTTCGGGAATTCATAGCCTGGGCGGGCCGCAGGCCGATTTGTCGTCGAGGCAGGTCACGGCCGAGCGCGCAAAGTGTTACGCCGCCTGGCGGGATCGAGCCCTCTCAGGGGGTAGAACGGGTTGACCTCAACTCGCCATACCCCAAGGAAATACATGAAACGTAGAGCGCTGCTCGGTTCGATGGCCCTTGCCGCCCTTCCGAGCATGGCATCGGCACCTCAACCCAAGGTGCTCCTCACGGTGAGTGGCCGCATCGGTCGGATCAACAACGACGCAAGGGACACCTTCGAATTCACCGAAGCCGAGTTTCTGAAGCTGGGCACGACCAGCATTACGACAGGCACGCCGTGGACGCCGACCTCGGTGTTTGTCGGGCCCCTGCTGCTCGATGTCATGCGAGCCGCCGGCGTCACGTCCGGCAAGCTGGTGCTGAAGACTCTCGATGACTACTCGGCCCCGATACCCTGGGACGACCTCATCCGCTATGGCGTGATCCTGGCGCACAGCCAGGACGGTCAGCGCTTGAGTAACAAGCGCTGGGGCCCGTTGTGGACAATCTACCCTCGCGACCAGAATCCGGCCGCGCTGAAGGGTCCCATAGCGGAATCGAGGTTCATCTGGCAAGTCGACAGGATCGAAGCGGGCGGTTGAATGAAGGGTCAGAGCGCCGGGGCGCGGCGCAGCCTTCTGTCGAACCTGGGCGGCTTGATCGGCGTTCGGGCGACCGACCGTCCGCAAAAGGCATGGGCTGGTGGCCCTTGTTGGTGTTGGTGGTGCTTTCAGTAGTCGCGGCCACCACGGCGCTGTTGAGCCAGCAACTGACCCTCTCTCGCGCGGCCAATGCCGTGCCGAACGAAGGCTTCTATTGGTCTGTTGCCCAGTACCAGATCGCGCACCACAGGCTGAAGCAGGAACTGCGAGCTGTCGCGGCCGGCGAGCCGGTGAACGCGCAGGAACTGAGCCGGCGCGCAGCCGTGGTTGCCTCCAGGGTCAGCATCCTCAGCGAGCCTTCCGAGATCAAGAGCCTCCTCAATGGTGTGCCTGGCTATGCCGAAGCGACGCACCGCGTCGCCGAGCTTCAGAGCCGTGTTGGGCCGATCCTTGAGAAGAGCCCGTTTGGCCAGGCGGACGCGATCGCGGTGCTTGGCTTGTTCCAGGCCGCTGGCGACGAAGAGCTTCTGAGCCAGCTCGCCAGCGACGTGCGCCTGGCCGAGATCACTGCCAAGGACGACATGACCCAGACGCTGACCAGGCGCATCTGGTGGGCTTGGGGCGGCTTTGCGTTCTGCTGGTTCGCCTTGGCGCTCTGGCTGTTCTACGCGATCCGCTCCCGGCGCCGATACAGGGCCGCGGCACATGATCGGAAGCGGGCAGTCGAGGCGATGGAGCAAGCCAATGCCTCCAAGCGCAAGTTCCTGAGCATGGTGAACCACGAAGTTCGTTCGCCGCTGCAGAGCATCGTTGCCTCGGCGGAGTTTCTCGCCATGAAGGACAGCCGGCCAGACAGCGCCGGCGCGATCCGCCGCATCAGACACGCCGTGACGGTCCTGCAGGGCCAGCTGCGCGACCTGCTCACCATTTCGCGCGGTGACGCAGCGCAGCTGCCCACACAGATCGAGACCTTCGACCTTGGCGAGCTGGTTCAAGATGTCTGCGCCGGCCTGGAAGAAGCAGCCATTGCCAAAGGACTCGCGTTTCAGGTCGAGTTTCCGCCGTCGCCGGTGACGGTCAGCGCCGATCCGATTCGCATTGCGCAGGTGTTGCGAAACCTCGTCGAGAACTCCGTTCGCTACACAAGCGCGGGTCGTGTTCGAGTTCGCGTTGAACCCTTCGTGAGTCAGGCAAGTGCTGCTGACGATGAAGCATCGACGCCGGAGACTTCTGGCGCGGGCGCCTCTGACGCTACTGCTGCGGTCGGCGCAGTCCGCTTCGTCGTTCATGACACTGGCCCAGGTCTGCCTCCTGCTGCACTGGAGCGGCTGAGAAGTGCAACTGTGCCCTTCGCGTCGAGTGACGACGGCACCGGGATCGGCCTCTTCGTGATCCGGGACGTTCTGCAACAGCTGGGCGGGCGCCTTGAAGTCCAAACCCGCGATGCCTCGGACCCTGAAGGGCAGGGCACTACGTTCACCGTGAGCATCCCGGCGATGCAGCTGAAGCGCATTTCGCCGGAAGCCGACCTCTTCGAGGGCAGCGAAGCACTGAGTGTGTTGGTTGTGGATGACCGGTCGGATGTGCGGGATTCGCTCGTCGACGTGACCCGCAGGCTGGGCCACGCGTGCCATGCGGTTGGGTCTGCGGCTGAAGCCCGTCCTCTGCTCGCCAGCACGCGCTTCGATGTGGCGCTGATCGATCTGGAGATGCCGGAGACCGACGGTCTGGCTCTGGCCACCGAAATCCGTGAAAGCGACGGGCCGAATTCCTCTGCAATGCTGATCCTCATCAGCGCCGCGGAGAACCAGGCCACGGGACAGGGATGGCCATTCGATGGGTTTCTCCAGAAGCCGATTGATGGTCAGGCCTTGGCTCGACTCATCGGTGCGTGCTGTAAGCCGCAGTCAACTTGAGGCCAGACCCAGGGTCAGCTTTCCTTGAAGTCGGCTACCTGCACTCGGCCACAAGCAGCCCTTCGAGTCTCTGGCCGAAAGGCGACAATCGATCGGCCAATCGGGAGTCCTCGATGCACGTGTCGTACTTCGAAGCCCTGCGCAATGGTGATGGCCAACGAGAGTCGTTCTGCGTTGGCGGTCACATAGTCAGCCCCTCGGGGGCTAGCAATGTGCAGGCGCGGTCATTGTTGGCCCCCAGCGCCTGACCTTGGCCGCAATCCCCGCTTCATGAAGGCGACCTTGAAGGTTTCCACCTACACGGAATTGCCACTCGGTGAAGTCGACGACTGCGCGCGATACAGCGCGGCCACCAGATCAGACTGCGTGACGATGCCTGACAGCCGGCGCTCGGCGTCGACGACCGGCAGGTGGTGCATGCCACTGTCAGACAGCATCGGAACGAGGTCGACGACGGAGTCCAGTTCGGCCACGGTGTGCGCTGGGCTGGTCATGATTTGACCCACGACCTCGGCCTTGTCGGAGTAGTCGCCTGGTGTTGGCGCCAGAAGCCGCCGCACACGCTGTCCCAGGCTGAGGTGGTCGCGTGGATCGAGCTGGGCATGCTTCAGGAAGTCCACCAGTGTGACCACGCCGATCACGCGACGCGCTCGGTCGACTACCGGCAGGGCGCGAATGCGGTGGTGGTGCAGCAAGGTCCAGGCCTCCTGCAGCGGGGTCGCGAACTCGACCGTCACCAGGTCGCGCGACATGATGTCGGCGCAACGCACCTTGCCGAACTGGCGTTGCCAGGCCAGCCCCTGCGCCTGGCGCAGGACCTGTTCCAGCGATTCGCTGTCGATGTCGAGCAGTTCATTGAAGCTGCGTAGCGCGGCGTCGAGGTCCGCAGTCGTCATGCCGATGCGGTCCTGTGGCGCCGCATCGGACGTGCGGTGGCGGTTGGCGTGGACCACCGGGTGCGGGGCCACATGGTTGTGTGTCAGTCGCCGCCACAGCAGGGCACAGGCCACCAGTACTGTGGAGTTCAGCGCAATGGGTGCGAGAGCGAAGCCGAAGCCGAGAGCATGCACCGCAGTGCCACCGACCACTGCGGTAATCGCTACTGCACCACCCGGTGGATGCACGCAGCGCATTGGGAACATCAATGCCAGTGCCAGGCCGCCGGCCAGCGCTGCGGACAGCGGCGTGGCCCCCAAGCTGCGGTAGACAAGCACGCCCACAAGCGCAGCCATGAAATTGCCCATCACCACCGGCCAGGGCTGCGCCAGCGGGCTGCTGGGCACAGCGAACAACAGCACGGCTGATGCGCCCATAGGCGCGCCAAGCCAGATCGATTCGGCGCCCCAGGCCCACCAGCTCAGGCCGCCGGTCAGCAGCAGGCCGAGCACGGCACCAGTCACGTCGCGTGCTCGTTCACGGGCATCAACGGTCTGGCGCTGGAAGCCCAGCCACAGCAGCCATCGGCTGTTTTCCAGCAGATTCTTCATCATCGCGCAGGGAAGGTGGATGGACCCGACTCGTCACCATCCAAATAGACGTCGTCTGGTGTCCTATCTAAATTGATCCTCGATCATCGCCTGCGCGATGACGATGCCAGATCTCACCGCGCCACTTGCCGTTGCATCCTCGATCAGGTACTCGACCGATTGTTCGTGCGGGCAGGTCGGCGATGCGTGGACCACCACGTGCACATAGCTTCCAGGACGATCGGCAAGTGTTCTCGCCCTGATCTCGAAGACAAAGCCTGCATGCAGCACCTGCGCGTACGCGTGCTGGGGCGTGACCGGTTCGAGGGTTTCGTCGATGGCGCGGTTCATCATTCGAGACAGTGCTTGGCCCCTGCTGCAGAGTCTTCTTGCTCTACGGGCGGCGCGTCAGGACTTCCGGACGGCTGCGGGTTGGTACCCCAGCTCTCCCAGTCCTCGCCAAACAGTTCGGACGGATGGGGTGTCGCCACGCTCCCGTTGCCACACGCCATCGAATCCACAGGACAGTAACGGTCACAACCCCAGCAGATGCGCTCCGGATGGGTGGGATTGGCCGGAAAGCGCTTGCTCACCGGCTGTCCGATTCTTGTACGTGAGGCAAAGAAGGGTCGAACTGCGGGAACAGCACCTCGTTCTCCAACCGAATGTGCTGCTGCAAGTCATCTGCAAACTGCCTCGTCGCGGAACAGAGCTGGACCCATGTGCGGCAGGCATCTTCAGGCGGCGTGGCCTGACACGTCAGGGCCATCAACTGCGCAAGCCGGCGGCCATGCTCCTCATGCTCCGACATCATCACGCAGATCGGGTGGGTCACGAAGGAGCCGCCCCCACGAGCCAGCATCGGGAAGAGCACGCCTTCTTCCTTGGCCATGTGGTCCAGCAACTCTGAATGGATCTGCTCCAACATCACCGCGAGTCCGCGCGGCGCCGACGGGTGGTCGGCATGCACCGTCTCCACCTTGTTCGCGAGCTGGATCAGCTCAGGCAATTGCCGGCGATGAACCTCGTGGAAGCGCCGCAGGATGTACGTGACCAATGCCGATGCGTCAGAGGGCGGCGGTTCCTCCGTCGTCCGGGGCGAGTCGATCGATGGCTCCGAGGCAAACCGGGACTCGACCCGGTCGATGTTGTGCCTGTGCGCCTGCAGCATGGCCGTTAGGTCTTCCCGCACTGCCGGAACCTCGATGCGTGGAATCAGGGCCTCGAGCTTTCTGACAACCCACGCCTGACCTCGGTTCAGGAATTTCAGGCGCTCATCCACATCGGGAATGGCCATGGCCTTGCCCCAGAACGCGCCGGTGGCGCTGGAAGGCGTGGCACCGAAGGACTTGATCGTTCGCATGAGCAGACTGCACCAGCGGACTTCGTCCCTGTGGATGTCCTCGACCAGCAAGGCGAGGTCGGGCACAGCGATCTCGCGGCCCGTTTCCATCGCCACCCTGGCGCCGGCGCGCTCAGCCTCCAGAAGTTCATTGAGTGCGCTCAGCACCTCCTGGCGTGCCGCGTCGGATGCCAACACGTCGGCGGTTTGATTCAAAGGTGTCGAGTTCATGAGATTCCGGGTACAGGTGGCTATGGATGGAACGCCGCGTTCGAGGCAGGCGCATGGGGTGTTGAGAACAAGGGGAACAGTTCCTCGTCCTCGGCGCGGATGTGTCGCGCCAGTTCATCGGCCAGGTCGTCGACACCGCGGACGAGTTGCTCGAATGCCGTATCGGTGCGATGGGTCCCGCTCAAAAGCCCAAGGCGAGCACGAAGCTCGCTCATCGCGGCCTGGTGATCGACATGCTCCCGGTGCAGGTCTTCGATCAGCTGCCAGATCAAGGTGTTGCCACCTTGCTCCATCATCGGGAAGAGGCGCATCTCTTCCTTGAACATGTGCTGTTCCAGCGCGTTACCGATCGCAGCCAGTTCGTCGGCGAGGCCATCACCAATGCCGCGCTGTTCCGCCGCTGCAGCCAGGGCCAACAGGTTGGGAAGCGCGCGGCGGTGGCCCTCGTGATAGCGCATCTGAATGTGCTCAATCAGCGCCCTGGCCTGTGTGGTGACGTTCGGAGGCATCGTGGGTGTTTGGAAGCGTATGAAGCCCAGTCTGGGCGAGCGCTCAATTGACCCGCGTTGACCCAGGTCAAGTTCCGGACCGAATGGCCCCGGCGTAGTTCTTCAGAACTATGTGCGCGCCCCCGCGCATAGTTCCTCTGCTGCGCGACGCATAGCCAGCGTGCTGATGTTCACGGCAGCCCTGCAGGCGGACAGTCTCGTCAAACCCAAGACGAGTCCGTTCCATGGCCACCATCGCAACCCCCATCCCACGCCAGGCGTGGTCCGTGCTGATCGTCAGCACGATCGCCTTCACGGTCTGCTTCATGGTGTGGATGATGTTCGGCGTCATCGGCATCCCGCTGAAGAAGACCCTAGGCCTGAACGCCACGGAGTTCGGCCTGCTGACGGCCACGCCGGTGCTCACGGGCTCGCTGATCCGCGTACCACTGGGCATCTGGACCGACCGCTACGGCGGCCGCATCGTTATGGCGCTGCTGATGGCCGCCACGGTGCCGGCGATCTGGCTGATGAGCTACGCCACCGCGTACTGGCATTTCCTGGTCATCGGCCTCTTCGTCGGACTGGCCGGCGGCTCATTCTCGGTGGGCACACCCTACGTGGCGCGCTGGTTCCCGAAGAGCCGCCAGGGCATGGCCATGGGTGTGTATGGAGCCGGCAATTCTGGTTCTGCCGTCAACAAGTTTGCCGCGCCGGTGCTGCTGGCCATTGGTGGCTGGGCCCTGGTGCCGCAGGTCTATGCCGCGGTGATGCTGGGCACCGTCATCTTGTTCTGGCTGGGCAGCAGCAGCGACCCGAAGCACCTGGTGCCGTCGAACGTGAAGTTCAGCGACCAGTTGAAGATGCTGAAGGACCCCAAGGTGCTGAAGTACTGCCAGTACTACAGCATCGTC
>NCFZ01000114.1 GCA_002281415.1 Burkholderiales bacterium 28-67-8
CAACAAGGCCGCCGCCGGGAATGATGCGGCCTTCGCCTTCAAGACCGGGTTTTCTGCCCGGGCGCTGATCGGCCTCTTGGGCAACGACGACTTCAGCTTCAAGGTCAGCCCGAACGGGTCGACGTTCTTTGATGCCATCGTGGTGGATCGCACCACTGGCCAGGTCGAACTGCCCCAGCCAACCGTGCTGTCCGGTTTGAATGCGGCCCCGTCCCCGCCACCATCGGGCAAGACCTCGGTCTACGCGCGCAACCGTGCCGGGGCGCCGTGGATCGACGTGATGCGGCCCTCGGGTCGTGATTTTCCGCTGCAGCCACATTTCGGGGTGAACCGGATCGCCAACTGGTCACCATCGATCACGACCACAATCACCACCGAGGGTCTGCCGATCACCAACGTCGGCACTGTCTCGCACCCCACTCTGGCCGCCACCAACCTTGCAGCCAGCATGCGGCGCTGGCGTCTGACTTCGGCGGCAGTCATTGATTCTGTTGCCGAACAGCGCTCGGCAGGGTGGGCTTGCTGGCGCGGAAATGCCGCTGGCCTCGGTGGCTGAACTGACGCTGGGGCACACGCCGGCCTATGTGGCTGCGGTGATCGACGGCACGCTCGGTGCGGCCGAGCAGCGCGAAATCGGCTTTCCGTGGTCGCCGCAGATGGCCGAGCGCTCGCGGCGCTCGGTGGGGGCCAGCGTGGCTGCGGCTCGCGTTGCGCTGGCCGGTGGCGTGGCGGTCAACCTGGCCGGCGGCACCCACCACGCCTACGCGGATCGGGGCAGCGGCTTTTGCGTGTTCAACGACGTGGTGGTGGCTGCTCGCGTGATGCAAGCCGAGTGGCAGCACCGGCACGCGCGGCCCCTGCACGTGGCGGTGGTCGATCTGGATGTGCACCAGGGCAATGGCACCGCGGCCATCTGCCGCGACGACGAGTCGATCTACACGCTGTCGCTGCACGGGGCGAAGAACTTTCCGTTTCGCAAGGAGCCGAGCGACCTCGACGTCGAGCTGCCCGATGGCTGTGGCGACGACGACTACCTGGCCGCGCTTGATGGCGCGCTGGCGCAGATGTGGGCGCACCACGAAGCCGCTCCCGGTGGCGCGCCAGGGTTGATCTTCTTTCTGGCCGGTGCCGACCCGCACGAGGCCGACCGGCTGGGCCGCTTGAAGCTCACGGCGGCAGGGCTCGCCGAGCGTGATCGGCGGGTGTTTGCCTCGGCCTTGCAGCGCGGCGTGCCGGTGGCGGTGTCGATGGCCGGCGGCTACGGCCGTGTCATCGAGGACACCGTCGCTTTGCAGCTCAACACACTGCGCCTGGCGCTCGCACACTGGCAGGCGTGGGCGTCTCAGGCCGCTTCGCAGCCGCCAGCGCCGGGAGCCGCCTGAGACAATCTTCCGATGACGGAAAACCTGCTGTGGATCACGTTGGCGCTGGCGGGCTTGTCGGTGCTGTTGCTGTTGTGGATCGCGCTGCGCAAGGGCCGGGACGGTGATGCCGATGCGCGGCAGCAAGCGTTGATCGAGGCCTTTCGCGCAGGGTCCGAGCGGGTGGAGCGCGAATTGCGCGACGAGCTCGGGCGCAGTGCGCAAGGCACGCGGCTGGAGCTTGGCAGCGTGCTGGGCACCTTCCAGCAAACGCTGCTGAACCAGCAAGGCGACGTGGCCCGCACGCAAAACGAGCAGATCGACAGCTTTCGTGTCCAGCTCGCAGCGATGCCCACCACGGTGGGCCAGTCGCTGCAGGCGGCCAGCCTGGCGCAAACCACGCAGGCGCAGTCCTCGCGCGAGTCGCAGGACCTGGCGTTGCAGCGCTTTTCGGATGCACTGGGCCTGCAGTTGCGCGAGATGGCCGAGGCCAATGAGCGCCGCCTCAATGAAGTCAAGGCCAGCGTCGAGCAGCGGCTCACCGCGCTGCAGCAGGGCAACGAACTCAAGCTCGAGCAGATGCGCGCCACGGTCGACGAAAAGCTCCATGCCACGCTCGAAGCGCGGCTGGGCGAGAGCTTCAAGCAGGTCGCCGACCGGCTCGAGCAGGTGCACCGGGGCTTGGGCGAAATGCAGGGTCTGGCCAAGGACGTGGGCTCGCTCAACCGCGTGCTCACCAACGTGAAGACGCGCGGCATCTTCGGCGAGGTTCAGCTGGCCGGTCTGCTCGAGCAGGTGTTCACGCCCGAGCAGTACGCGACCAACGTCGAGACGGTGCCCGGCAGCGGCGCGCGTGTCGAGTTCGCGATCAAGCTGCCGGGCCGCCGCGACGACGGCTTGCCGCTGTGGCTGCCGATCGACGCGAAGTTTCCGCGCGAAGATTACGAGCGGCTGCTCGATGCGCAAGAGCGCGCCGACAAGCCCGAGGCCGAGGCCGCAGGCCGCGCGATCGAGATGCGCTTGCGCGCTGAAGCCAAGACGATCCGCGACAAATACGTGGCGCCGCCGCATACCACCGAGTTCGCGATTCTTTTCGTGCCTACCGAGGGGCTGTACGCCGAGGCGTTGCGCCGCCCCGGCCTGATGGAAGCGCTGCAGCGCGAGTACCGCGTCACGCTGGCCGGGCCCACCACGCTGCTGGCCACGCTCAACAGCTTGCAGATGGGCTTTCGCACGCTCGCGCTCGAAAAGCGCTCCACCGAGGTCTGGGAGGTGCTCGGCGCGGTGAAGACCGAGTTCTCCAAGTTCGGCGAGGTACTGGCCAAGACCAAGAAGAAGCTCGACGAGGCGAGCAACACGATCGACCTCGCGCAAACGCGGACCAATGCGATGACGCGCAAGCTCAAGTCGGTCGAGGCGCTGTCCGACTTGCGCACCCAGGCGCTGCTGCCGGGCGCGCCGGCCGACGACGAATCGGCCGCCGCGGCCATCGACGAGGCGGGCACGGGAACCGGGGCATGAGCGCGTGGGCTCTTGATGCGTGCGGGCCCTGCGGCGCGGGCGCTCAGCGAAGCCTCGGCTGACCTTCGAATGAGAGGTTTCTTTCCCGCCTTGCTCGCGCTGATCCTGGGCCAGGTGTGTCTGCATTCGTGCATGGCCGGCGTGCGCGTGGCCGCACCTTTGCTGATGCTGCGTCAGGGGCATCCCGCCTGGGTGGTCGGCTTGCTGCTCGGGCTGTTCGCAGCGGCACCGGTGACCACCTCGTTGCGCGTTGGGCGCATGGCCGACCGCCTCGGTTATCACCGGCCGATGCATCTGGCGGTGGCACTCACCGCCAGTGGCGGGCTGCTGGCGGGTGCATCGGTGTGGCTCACGTCGGCTGCACCCCACAGCGGTTGGGCTGCGCTCAATGCGCTGCGTTCACTGCCGGAGTGGTGTGCCTTCGCCAGCCTGAGCGTGGCCGCCATGTTGTGCGGCGTGGGCGCCAACATGGGGCTGATCACCATCCAGCGCAGCGCCGGGCGGCTCGCCGCGGGCGACAGCACGCAGATCACGCGGGTGTTTAGCTGGCTCGGTCTGGCGCCGGCGCTGTCCAACATGATCGGCCCGGTGCTGGCAGGCACGGCCATTGACGCGGCTGGTTTTGCCAGCGCGTTCGTGGCGCTGACCTGCCTGCCGCTGCTCGCGCTGGCCGGGATGCGCTATGTGCCTCATGAAGCACCCGCTGCCCGTGCGGCGGCCGGAGCCCGTCAGGGCATCTGGAGTCTGCTCAAGCTGCCGGGCCTCGGGCGGCTGCTGCTGGTGAACTGGCTGCTTTCCGCGAGCTGGGACCTGCACTCGTTTCTGGTTCCCGTGCTCGGCCACGAGCGCGGTCTGAGCGCATCGGCCATCGGGTTGATCCTGGGCAGCTTTGCCACCGCGGTGACCTGTGTGCGGTTGGTCATTCCGTTTCTGGCCCACCGGTTGCGCGAAGCACAGGTGCTGGTGGGGGCGATGCTGACCACCGGGGTGGTCTTCGGGCTGTACTCGCTGGCCGGCTCGGCGCTGGCCATGGCCGGCTGCAGCGCCTTGCTCGGCGCCGCGCTGGGCTGCGTGCAGCCGATGGTGATGACGGTGCTGCACCACATCACGCCGCTGGAACGGCAGGGCGAGGCGCTGGCCGTGCGCTCGATGACCATCAATGCCGCTGGCGCGGTGATGCCGCTGGTGTACGGTCTGATCGGGGGCGCGCTGGGCGCCGCCGCGCTGCTGTGGGTGATGGCCGCCGCGGTTGCCTCAGGCAGCCTGGCCGCCCGCGGCGCCGGGCGTGGCGCTCAACTCAGAACTTGATGCCCGAGTTGTCGGGGGTGACGGCCTTGCGAGGAGGGCGCACTTCGCGGGCGCCATCAAGTACCGCGGGTGGGCGTGCCGAAACCGTCTCGCGGGGTGCTTCCGTGCGCTGGGTGAGTGGTGAAGCCGGCGGGAACTGGTAGCTCGGCGGGAGCTTCGATTCCTTCGGGTATCCGGCTGCATCGAGGTACGAGGTCCAGGTGTCGCTCGACAGACCGCGCACCACCTGCGCCCCGATGCTCAACGCGGGCAGGTCGCGCCCGTTGGTGAGCCGCTGCAAGGCTTCGCCGTCGTCGCCCGTGACCACGGTCTTTTCAAGGTGGGGAATGCCGCGGCTGCGCAGCAGCTGGCGGCCCTGATCGCACGGCGCGCAGTTGGCCGACACGTACAGCGTGACCGGGTAGCGTTGGGCGATCTGGCGCAACTCGGCCGGCAACGACACATCGGCCGAAGGCCCGATGCGCTGCGTCTTCACCTGGGACATCTTGTCTCCGGCGGCCAGCGGCGGCTGATCGGTGTAGGTGATGCGGCCGTCGCTGCCGATGACCTTGTATTGCGCCTGGCTCGGTGAGACCGCGCCAGCCATCAACAGCGCCATGAGCGCCAACGAGGTGGCGCTGCGCGGAGCCTCGCCCAGCCAGTTGAAGAGTGTCGGGTTCATGGTGTTTCTCCTTGATTCGCTGCGCTGTCCATTCGTCAACTCATGCCCTGGTGCCGCAGCAAGGCGTCGATGGTCGGTTCCCGGCCACGAAACGCCTTGAAGCTGTCCATCGCCGGGCGGCTGCCACCCACCTCAAGCACGGCCTGTCGATAACGGCGACCGGTTTCGGCATTGAGCACACCCGTCTGACCGGCAGTTTCCTCGAATGCGCCCCACGCGTCGGCAGACAGCACCTCGGCCCACTTGTAACTGTAGTAACCGGCCGAGTAGCCGCCAGCAAAGATGTGCGAAAAGCTGTGTGCGAAGCGGTTGAATACCGGCGGCTTGAACACCGACACCTCGTCGCGCACCTCGTTGGTCATCGCTTCGATGCGATCTTCGCTGCCGGGTTCCGCATGCAGTCGCATGTCGAAAAGAGAAAACTCCACCTGCCGCAGCGTTTGCAGTCCGCTCTGGAAATTCTTGGCGGCCAGCATGCGGTCGAACAACTCGCGCGGCAGCGGCTCGCCGGTGTCGACATGTGCGGTCAGTCGCTTGACCACGTCCCATTCCCAGCAGAAGTTCTCCATGAACTGGCTGGGCAGTTCCACCGCGTCCCACTCGACGCCCGAGATGCCCGACACGCCGATGTCATCGACGCGGGTCAGCAGGTGGTGCAGGCCGTGGCCGAACTCATGGAACAGCGTGGTCACGTCATCGTGGCTGAGCACCGCCGGACGGCCTGGTGCCGGCGGGGTGAAGTTGCACACCAGCTGAGCCACCGGCTTTTGCAGCCAGCCTTCGGGGCGCGCCCAGCGGCCGCACACATCGTCCATCCAGGCGCCGGGGCGCTTGCCGGGGCGCGCGTAGGGGTCCAGGTAGAACTGGCCCACGAGTTCGGGGCTGCCGTCGGCCTCGCCACTGGCGCGTTCGATGCGGAAAAAGCGCACGCTCGGGTGCCACACCGGCGCGCTGTCGGGCCGGATCGACACCTCGAACAGCGTCTCGATGATGTGAAACAGGCCCTCGAGCACCTTGGGCTCGGTGAAGTACTGCTTGACCTCCTGATCGCTGAAGGCGTAGCGCGCTTCCTTGAGCTTTTCGCTGGCGTAGGGCACGTCCCAGGCCTGCAGATCGGGCAGGCCGAGTTGTTCGCTGGCAAAGCCGCGCAACTCGGCGAGATCCTTCTCCGCGTAGGGTCGGGCGCGGCGCGCCAGATCGCGCAGGAAGTCGAGCACCTGATGCGGCGAGGTGGCCATCTTGGGCACCAGCGACACATCGGCGTAGCTCTGGTAGCCCAGCAGCGAGGCTTCTTCCTGGCGCAGTCGCAGCAATTCGCGCATCACCTCGGTGTTGTCCTGTTCGGCGGGGCCGAGCTCGCTGGCACGCGTGACGTTGGCGGTGTAAAGCCGCTCGCGCAGCGCGCGATCACTGCCGTACTGCATGACCGGAAAGTAGCTCGGGAAGTGCAGCGTGATCTTGTGGCCCGGCTTGCCTTCGGCCTGCGCGGCGGCCAGCGCAGCCTGCCTGGCGTCATCGGGCACACCTTGCAATTCGGCTTCGGTGGCGTAGTACGAGTAGCCATCGGTCGCATCGAGCACGTGCTCGGAGAACTTTTGCGACAGGTCGGCTTGCAGCTCCTGCAGGCGCTGGAAACGCTGCTTGGCCTCGCCTTGCAGTTCGGCGCCGGCCAGCACGAAGTCGCGCATCGCGTTGCTGAGCGCCTTGGCGCGCGCCGGGCTAAGGTTGGCTGCGTGCTGCGCGATGGCCTTGTATTTGGCGTACAGACGCTCATCGGCGGCGTGGCGGCTGGACTGTTCGCTGACCTTGGGTAGCGCGGCGGTGTAGGCCGCGCGCAACTCTGGCGTGTCGGCCACGGCGTTGAGGTGCCCGACGGCGCCCCAGGCTCGGTGCAGGCGTTCGCTGGCGGTGTCGAGCACGGCCGACACGGCGTCGTAATCGCTCGGCACGTCAGGTCCGACGGCGCGCTCGAGCGCTTGGTCGTTGGCCAGGAGCAGTGCGTCGATGGCCGACGCCACGTGCTCGGGGCGGATCTCGTCAAAGGCGGGCAGCCCGTCTTGACGAAGCAGTGGGTTGGTCATGGCGTGAGCCTCTTGTAAAACGACAAAGGCCGCTGCGAGGCGGCCTTTGTCATGCAGTCGAAGTCACCGAACGTCAAGCCTTGGCCTGAGCGCTCAGGGCGGTCTTGAGCAAGTCGGCCACGGTGTTGGCGTTGAGTTTTTCCATGATGTTGGCGCGGTGCGCCTCGACCGTCTTGATGCTGATGCCGAGGTCGTCGGCGATCTGCTTGTTGAGCCGGCCGGCGACGATGCGCTCGAGCACCTGGCCTTCGCGGGCGGTCAGTCGCGACAGCAAGGCATCACGGCTGGCGGCTTCTTGTTGCTGCGAGAACGCCGAGCGGGCTTTTTCGAGCATGCGCTCGACCAGGCTCAGCAATTCGTCTTCCTTGAAGGGCTTCTCGATGAAATCGAGCGCGCCCTTTTTCATCGACGACACGGCCATTTGCACGTCGCCGTGGCCGGTGATGAAGACGATGGGCAACGGGCTCTTGCGCTCGATCAGACGGTCTTGCAATTCGAGGCCGCTCATGCCGTCCATGCGGATGTCGGCCAGCACGCAGGCCACCTCACGCGGGTCGAAGCGCGACAGGAAAGACTCCGCCGAATCGAAGCACTTGACGCGGTAGTCCTTGCCTTCGAGCAACCACTGCAACGAGTCGCGAACGGCCTCGTCGTCGTCGACCACGTGGACGGTGCCCTTTTTCGGAATCAAGCTCATGAATTAGCCGCCTTGTTCAATGCAGGAAGGGAGTCGATCCGGTCGGTTTCCACGGGCAGCGTGAATGCAAAACAGCATCCGGAAATCGCGCCGCCAGTGTATAGGTTCTCGGCTCGGATCCGACCCCTGTGCGACTCGATGATCGAGCGGCAAAGGCTCAGTCCGATGCCCAGTCCTTCGGGCTTGGTCGAGAAGAAGGCTTCGTACAGTCTGGCCAGCACTTCCGGTCGGATGCCCGGCCCCATGTCGGTCACGCTGAACTCGACCACCAGACCGTCATCCGAAGTCTGCCGGGGCACCACGCGCAGGTCGATGCTGCGCCGCGAGGCGGGCAGCCCCGCAGAGTCGATCGCTTCGGCGGCGTTTTTCAGCAGGTTCAGCAGCACCTGCTCGATCAGGATGGGATCGACCCACAACGTGGGCAGGCGGCTGGCCACATAGAACTGGATCAGCACCTTGCGACGGTTGAGCTCGATGCTGGCCAGCTCGATGGTTTCCTCGACGAGTGTTCGTGCCGTTCGTGCCTGCGTGGCCTGACGCTGGGGCTCGCTGCGCTTCACGAAGGCGCGGATGCGGTGAATGATCTGGCCGGCGCGCTGCGCCTGCCGGGAGGTCTTCTCCAGCGCGGCGATGAGGTCGGCTTTTTCGATGGACTCGCCCTTCACACGCGAGACCATGCCGTTGCAGTAGTTCGTGATGGCCGTCAGCGGCTGGTTCAGCTCGTGAGCCACCGAAGAGGCCATCTCGCCCATCGTCACCAGCCGGCTGGTGACCTGGGCCTTGTCGGCCTGATTGGCAGCCAGGGTTTCCGCGTTGCGCCGGGCGGTCACATCGGTGGCGATCAGCATTTGCGCCAGACGTCCGTCCGTCCACTGCAGGTAGCGCGCACGCACGTCGAACCATTTGTTGAGTGGCTCGACGAGCACTTCGTGCGGGTCGGATCCAGCCTCGGTGAGCTCTTGAGTGGGCAGGCGGCTGGCCACATAGAACTGGATCAGCACCTTGCGACGGTTGAGCTCGATGCTGGCCAGCTCGATGGTTTCCTCGACGAGTGTTCGTGCC
>NCFZ01000115.1 GCA_002281415.1 Burkholderiales bacterium 28-67-8
CGCAGGCGGGTTGTCTTCGTCGAACTCGAGCACCAGCGGCTCGAACCAGCCGTTTTCGACGATGGCGTGGTTGAGCGCGGCGTGGCGGCGCAGGATCAGCGAGGTGGTGCGTGCGGCCCAGGCAGCGTCCACATCGTCGGGCAGCGGCTGAGCGTCGAAGTCAAAGACGTGCGGCAGCCACACGGCGCTTTCCAGCAGCACGGGTTGCACCAGCACGCCGCACAGGAAGCCGTCGAGCATCACCACATCGACAGGTTCGAGCGGCGCAGGCGTGGCCGCCAGCAGGTCGTCGAGCTCTGAAAACTCGGCGTCGCTCAGGTCGCGGTTGACGTGGGGGGTGGGTGGTTTTTGCATGCGGGGTTCCGTAGGGTTTGCGCGATTGTGGGGCGGCGGCACCGTTCGCCCGGCTTGTTTGGGGCGAAACGGTGCTGCGAGTCCGCATGCGGGTGCGGTCTGTGCCAGAGTCCGTTCTCGATGGCAACCCCCTTGCGAACCCTCTGTTGAGCATGCAAACGACTCCGAACGGCATCCTTGGACTGGCCGTGGCCCTGGGCTCGGGGCTGCTGATCGGCATCGAGCGCGAGCGCCGCAAGGGCAGCGGTGCCGATCGGCAGGCCGCCGGCGTGCGCAGCTTCACCGTGGCGGCGCTGCTCGGCGCGCTGGCACAGTGGCTGCCGGTGCCGGGTTTGGTGGTTTGCGCGGCGGGCTTCGTGGCGCTGCTGGCCGTGGCGTCGCATTACCGCAGCCGGTCCAGCGATCCGGGCATGACGACCGAACTGGCCTTGTTTGCCACCTGCCTGATCGGCGTGCAGTGCGTGGTGTGGCCGGCCTTCGGCGCGGCGTGCGCGGCGGTGCTGACGGCGCTGCTGGCGTCTCGCGAGCGGCTGCATCAGTTCGCCACGCAGCGGCTGACCGAGCAGGAGCTGCACGACGGTCTGGTGCTCGCTGCGCTGGCGCTGATCGTGTTGCCGCTGATTCCGCGTGGGCCGGTCGAGTGGTTTGGCGGCATCCAGCCGCGCCCGCTGTTCACGCTGGTGCTGCTGATCCTGGTCATCCAGGCGGCCGGCCATGTGGCCTTGCGCGCGCTCGGGGCACGCGACGGGCTGCTGCTGTCAGGCTTTGCTGCGGGCTTCGTTTCGAGCACGGCGACCATCGCGTCGTTCGGCAGCCGAGCCCGCGCGCACCCCGAGCAGTCGGCCATGTTCGCCGCCGGCGCGGCGCTCTCCTCCGCGGCCACCTGGACGCAGGTCTTGCTGATCAGCGCAGCGCTATCGCCGCGCGCCGCCTGGGCGCTGCTGCCCATGGCAGTGGCTGCAGCGCTCACCTCCGCGAGCCTGGCGTTATGTCTGCAGCGCTGGTACAGCGGCGAAATTCCCGATGACCCCGCGGCCCATCAAGGCAGCGCGCTGCGTCTGCGCGAGGCGCTGATCGCTGCCTCGCTGCTCGGTGGGGTGGCGTTGCTGGTGGGCAATGCGCAGGCGCGCTTCGGCGATGTCGGGCTCAACATCAGCATCGCGATCGCCGCGTTGGTGGATGCCCACGCGCCGGTGGCGTCACTGGCCTCGCTGCATGCGGCGGGCAGTCTACCGGTTGATCGCCTGGAGCTGGGCGTATTGGTGGCCGTGACGGCCAACACGCTCACGCGGTGCACGGTGGCAGCCGTGACGGGCGGCCGGGCCTATGCGTTGCGCGTGAGCACGGTGCTGGTCGGCAGCCTGAGCGTGGCGTGGGCGGTGGGGCTGCTGGGTATGGCCTGACAGACTCGCCCACCGCCTCGCGGCGCCTACTTCAAGATGCCCAGCAGATTCGAGAAGCTGTCGGTCCAGGGCCTGAAGCCGGCCGGAGGCACCAGTTTTTCGCCGTCTTGCAGCGTGGCTGGCAGTGCCGCGGCGCGCTCGGGGCTCATCAGCAGCACCCACGATGAGTGCCGGCAGTACAGATCCTCCTCATCGGGTTCGAACGTGTAGATCAGCGCGACCTTGCCAAAGTGCTGCGCGGCGCTGGCCATCACCGGGCGCATGTCCAGGTAGCGGTTGGTGATGTGAACGGCCAGCAGGCCATCGGGCTTGAGATGGCCGAAGTAGGTTCTCATCGCCTCGAGCGTCAGCAGGTGAGTGGGGATCGAATCGCCCGAAAACGCATCCATGGCCAGCAGGTCGAATTGCTGAGGCGTCTCGCGCTCGAGCATCAGACGTCCATCACCGAGCACCGGGACGATGGTCGCCTTCGTGTCCGACAGGTAGGTGAACTCGCTGCGCGCCAGCTCGAGCACCTGCTCGTTGATTTCGTAGATGCGCATCTCGTCGCCTGCCCGGCCATAGGTGGCCAGCGTGCCGGTACCCAGACCCACCACGCCCAGCTTGAGCGGAGCTGTCTGCGGCAGGCCTCGAATGGCGCGGCCGATGCCTGACTTCTCGCAGTAGTACGCCGTGGGCTCCTTGCGCAGCGGCGCGGCCATGTACTGCTCGCCGTGGTTGACGCTGCCGTGGCGCATCAGGCGCAGCGCGCCCAGCCGGGGATCGGTCTCATCGGCCACGCGCAGTTGACTGTAGAAGTTGCGGACCACGCGCCGGTAGCCGTCCACATAGTCCAGCGAGATGTCGGCCAGTCGCCAGCCGTAGCCCAGCAACGCCACCAGCAGCAAGGCGCGCCACAGCGGACGCAACTCGCGCCAGAGCACGGCGATGACCAGCGCAGCGCACAGGAACAGCCCGATCGGCAACTCGAAGTAAGCGGTGAAGACCGCTGGCGCCACCAGACCGACGAGCACGCCGCCCAGCGCGCCGCCCACCGAGAGCATCAGGTAGAAAAGCGTGAGGTGCCGTACCGGTGGGCGGCGCCGAACCAGCTCGCCGTGGCAGACCATGCAAAAGACGAACAGCGACACGCTGAGCAGCGTGATCAGCAGCGGCACGCCCATTCCGCCATCGAGCACGCGATCTAGCGCCAGAAAAGCCAGCGGCAGCGCCGCCAGAAACCACCCCCGCACGTAGTACCGCGGGGCATCGAAGCACAGGATGAAGCTCAGCAGGTAGATGCTCAGCGGCACCACCCACAGAAACGGCACGGGCGCAACGTCCTGGGTCAGGTGGCGGGTGATGGCCAGCAGCAAGATGGACGCCGAGGCCGACAAGCCGATCCACAGCAGGCACTCGCGCCAGCGCGGAGCGGGCGTCGCCGGGGAGGTGTCTACCGGTTCCGTCGATTCGACATGGGCCATGCGGTGCCGTGCGAACAGCGCCGTGGCCAGACCGGCCACCACGAAGACAGCGTAGCCCACTGACCAGGCCAGCGCCTGCGAGCCCACGGTCAGCGCCGGCTCGACCAGCACGGGATACGACAGCAATGCCAGCATCGATGCCAGGTTCGACAGCGCATACAGGCGGTACGGCTTGGCGCAGCCTGCGGAGACCGGGAACGAGCGCGCATACCAGGCCTGCATCAGCGGCCCCGTGGTCGACAGCAGCAGATAAGGCGCACCCACCGCACCAGCCAGCACCGCCAGCACGCTCCAGCCGGGGTGTTCGAGCGCCATGCCTTTCCAGCTCGGGTCGGCGGCCACCGGCAGGGTCACCAGGCTCAGCACCAACACGCCGACGTGTACCAGCGGTTGCCGGCGGGCGCTCACCTTTTCGTGCAGCCAGTGCACATAGGCGTAGCCGAGCAGCAACTCGGCCTGGAAGAACACGATGCACGTGCTCCACACCGAAGACGACCCCCCAAACCAGGGCAGGATCATCTTGGCGACGACGGGCTGGATTTGAAAAAGCAGGAAGGCGGAGAGGAAAACGGTCGTTGCGAACAAGCTCATCGGGTGAGCATAACCACGCCGCCCGGGCATGGCGGCAAGGTGCTGTGGGGGTGGGCTGCGCGTCAGCTGCGCGGCACCAGCACCCAGGCGCGCAGCGGCTGCTTCATGCGGCCGGCCTGCTGTTCTGCCGCCTCGCCCCAGCCCCAGAAGTAATCGACCCGCACCGCGCCGGTGATGGCGCTGCCGGTGTCTTGCGCCATCACGATGCGGCGCAAGGTAGTGCTCGACAACGGCTCGGTGGTGTCCAGCCACAGCACGCTGCCGTAGGGGATGCTGGTCGGGTCGATGGCCACCGAACGCCCGGGCGTGAGCGCCACCGACTGCGCGCCGCGCGGCCCGGCGGTGGGATCGGCCAGCGGCTCTTCGCGAAAGAACACCACCCGCGGGTTGGCCCACAGCAGTTCGTTGACGCGCTGCGGGTTGAGCTGCACCCAGGCGCGGATGCCCGGCCACGAGGCCTGATCGGCGCGCAGCTCGCCTTGCTCGATCAGCCAGCGCCCCACCGACTTGTAGGGCTGGTCGTTGTGGCCGGCAAAGGCCATGCGCACCAGCCGCTGGCTGCCGTCGGGCTCGGTCAGTTGCAAGCGTCCCGAGCCCTGGATCTGCAGCGTGAGCAAGCTGAGCGGGTCGGCCAGCCAGGCCAGCTCGCGTCCGCGCAGGGCGGCCTGTGCGGCTGGCAGGGTGTCGATCTGTTGGCGCGTCCAGTACGGCTTGCGGCTGCCCAGATCGGCGGGGGGCGCGTAGACCGGCACCTGGAACGGCCCCCGGGCGGTGCGACTGGCTTCGATCAGCGGCTCGAAGTAGCCGGTGATCAAGCCTCGATCGGAGCCTTCCAGCGACTCGACGCGGTAGGGCTGCAGACGGCCTTGCAGCCAGCTGCGCGCCGCCGCATCATCGGCCGGTGCACTGCGTCGGGCCTCGGCACACGTGGCAGCCCAGCCCGCGGCAGGGCGTTCGCAGCCGCGCAGCAGCGCCGGCCAGATTTCGGCGGTGCGATCGGCGTCCCAGCCCGGCAGATCGGACCAGCGTGCCGGCACCCACCGTGCGCGACCGCGCACCACCACGTCGCCGGAGGGTGCTGGCTCGGGCTGAGCCACGGTCGGTGCGTCGGGCGCCGGAGCGAGGACGGGCGAGCTCGAGCAGCCCGCCAGCGCTCCTAGAATGAAAAATCCCAAGGTGAGGAACCGAGACATGTGGCTGTTGGTCCTGGAAGCAGTTGGCGCCGTGGCGCTGTTGGCCCTGATTGTCTGGTGGACCATGTTCTCGGGGCGCGTCGGCGGTGAGATCAAGCATGCCGCTGAGGCATCGGCGACTTCGGACGCGTCGGATCCGCCGCACTGAACACGCCGCCGTTCGTCGAACGGGCCTGACCTCACGTGCGGCTCAGCCGAGGTGCTCCGGCGGCAGCACGAACGACATCGGTTGGCTGACCAAACGCCGCAAGATCGCGCGACGGATGCGGCTGCGATCGGCCAGCCGGATGCCTCTCGAGCCCATGGCCACCCTGAAAGCCAGAAAAAAGCTCACTGCGAGGTTGAGCACGCCGGTCACCGCGATGCCGGCCACACACCACCAGAACGCGCTGTGCTCAAGCACCGAAAGGCCCTGGGCGGCGGCTGCCGCAGCCAGTTGGCCGGTGGACAAGGTGACGTGGCGCACTTCCACCGGCACCCCGAAGAACAGCCCGACCGCCGGCACGAGGCCCAGCAGCAGCCCGAGCGAGATGTTCGAGGCGAGCCCCGAGATGTTGGCGCGCCAGAACCGCGCCCAGCGGTGCGCGCGCTCGGTACCCAGACGCGTGACGATGCGCGGGTTCCAGGCGATGGCGCTGTCGAGGCGGTGCCACACGAACCAGTTTTCCACCCAGCCGCCGATCAGCGAGCTGGCGAACAGCAGCACGCCGGTGAATGCCGCGAACAGGGCTGTGGGCCCCAGCAGCGTGACCGACTCCAGCACGTGCTCGGCGGCATGGCCATCGACGAGCGGTGCGCCAAACGCGGCTTGCCAGCCCCACTGGATGGCCAGCACCAGCGGTGCCACCACCGCGAGATTGCCGAAGATCCCGGCGGCTTGCGAGCGGATCAGGTGGGCGACCTCATCGACGAATCGTTCGACCGCCGCATCGTCGCCAACATCGCCGAGCTTTTCGGCCAGCGCCGGTGCTGTCATGGCGGGCTGCTTGGTGGCCACCGTGCCGTGCATCAGGTGCACGATGAGAAAGCTCACGGCGTAATTCATGCCGGCCCAGAAGCCGCCCCAGAACGCCGACATGGCCAGCGCGATCACGAAAAACTTCACGAAGGTGGTGCCGGCGATCACCGCGCCGCCGCCAGCCGCGGCCTTGAGCATCTGGCGGTATGAGGCGCTGTCACGAGTGATGTAGTGGTCGCCCACTTCGGCGCTGCGCTCGGCCACCTTGCGTGCGAGCAGCGAGTAGTGGTCGGCAAACAGCGCCGTGATGCTGCGCCGTTCGGCGGCAGTGCGCACCAGTTCGGCGAGCAGCCGAGTCACGTCGCGCGATCGTTGGCGGCTGACCACGCAGTTCAGCAGTTGCTCGATGCGGTGCGTGCGCAAGCGCAGCTGATCCACGTCGAACACCACGCTGATCGAAACGCCATGCTCCTCGAGGTGGTCGTGCACGCTGTCGGCGCAGCGCCGACAGTTGTCGAGCAGGGCGCGCAGGTACTGTGCTTCTTGCAGCAGGGCCGCCTCGTCGCCGGCCAAGGCGCGTTCTCGAATCCGGTCGGCGGCGACGGCCAGTTGGCGAAACGGCTCGTGCGCCAGCAGCTCGCCGCTCATGCGCTGGCGCAAGGCGCCCGAGAAGGCCGCCGCACGCACCGCACTGGCCAGAAACATGATCGCGTCGAGCAAAGGCGTTTGCCAGGCGTGATCGCCTACCGCGTCGGGTGGCATCAGGTGGCGAAGGCGATCCAGCATGACCTCGTCGAGCGACTCCAGCCACAGCGCGTCGTCGGCATCGGGAAACAGCAGGCCGAACAGCTCCGACAAGTCGGTGGTGGCCGGGGTGATCGGCAGCAGCTTGCGCCTGAGGCGTTGGCCCAGTTCGCCGAAAAAATTGGCGCGCGATGAAAAGCCGAAGTCTGCAAACAGCGCCGCAGTGTCCATCTCGGCCCAGAAGCGGCCGAGCACCGCTGCGGCCTGATCACGCTGCTCGGGGTGGCGGTCCAGCTCGTCGAGCAGGTATTTGAGCCGCAGTGCAGGTTGTGGTTTCGATGGGGCAGCGCCGGCAAGGCCGTCGCCCGCGGGCAGCGGCGCGTGGCGCAGCCACTCGAGAGCACGGATCACCCACAGGTTGCGTTCCGGCAGGCTGGCGCGCCGGTCGGCCGCGCGTCCCAACGCATCGAGCAGGACTGTGAGATCCCACGCTGAGGGCAGGGCTGCGGGTGTCGGTGCGTGTGGCGTTGCAGTCATGGACGAAACGCGAACGGCCCGGGCTTCAGTGCAGCGCCGAGGCGAGGGTGAGCCCGAATTCGGGCACGGGAGCATCGAACGGCTGAGCGTCTTCGGTCATGCACATGAAGGTGCCTCGCATCGTGCCGTGCGGCGTGGCGATGCGTGTCCAGCTGGTGTATTCGAAGTGTTCGCCCGGCTTGAGCAACGGCTGGTGGCCGACCACGGCCAGTCCGCGCACCTCTTCGATGTGGTCGCTCGCGTCGGCGACGATCCAGTGGCGGGCGATCAACTGGGCGGTGACATCGCCGGTGTTGCGGATGGTGACCGTATAGGCAAACGCGTACTGATGCGTTTGGGGGTCGGACTGCTCAGGCAGATGACGCACCGAGACCGAGCAGGAAAATTCAGGATGTGCCATCAGGTCATTCTAGGCAGCCAAGGCCTGCGAGCCTGCGGCCAACTGCCGCCGCGCCGTCTTGCCGGGCGGGTGCATAGCAGCGCCCTGATAAAATTTGAAGATGCTCACAGTGCGTAAAAACGTCTCAAAGTCGCATGACCGGGGAGCCTGGCCCTGGCGCAGCGCAAGCCCACACTGAGGCCTGCCAGCGCCGCCAACGGCGACCCCTCGCAGTGCCGATCTGCTTGACTCGAATGACCAAGGGAGCGCCATGTGGCGAATCTCCCGGGCCGTGGAGGGCCCCGCAACGTGATCACCGACGCCGAATTCAATCGCCTCGCCAACGAGGGATACAACCGCATCCCGCTGATCGCGCAGGCCTTCGCCGATCTCGAGACGCCTCTGTCGCTGTACCTGAAGCTCACCGGTCCCAAGGGCGGTGGTGCGCCGGCGACCGGGGGGCGTCCGCACAGTTTTCTGCTGGAGTC
>NCFZ01000116.1 GCA_002281415.1 Burkholderiales bacterium 28-67-8
GGCCTCTACGGTTTTAGGTGTGGTCGCCATGGTTATTCTTTTCCAGTCGCTGGCGCCGATGCGGCCAGATCGATCATCTTGTTGAACTCGGTTTCGACCTTTGTCGCGAAGTCGGCTTCTATTTGCCAGACGTCGACGAATTCGGCGAAGGCCCAGCGCCCGTGGGTGCCGAGGTTGTTGACGCCGGGTATCCAGTAGACGTCCATGGTCTCTTTCTTGACCCGAGCGTCCTCGCCACGAAACCCCTTGATCTCGACGACCAGGTGCAGCGGGTCGTCCAGGCCCTTGCCATCGTCCACCAGCACGATGAAATCGGGGCGGTACTTGCGCATCTCGGACACGAACCTGTAGGGCACTTCCAGCCCGAGGTTGTGGTTCTTCACGTACGCCAGCACCTTGGGGTGGGATTCGGCCACTCGACAGAACTCGCTCTCCCAGTCGCTATCCAGGATGACCCAGTTCACCTGGCAGCGCTGCCCGTCGGTCTCCCAACGCTCGGTTTTCGAGGTGTTGAAGTTGACCTGCGCCGTGCTGCCCGTCGGGTTGTAGGCGTCGAGCACTGCCTTGATCGGGTTGCTGCCTTGCAGCGCGCGCGTGATGCCGGCGGTGATCTTTTCGCAGGCCATGTCGGCGAGGGTCTTGTAGATCAGCTGAGCCGGATAGGTGCCGCCCTTGCAATCGAGGTAGCCGTCGAGCCACTGCCGTGCGATTCGCTTGAGTTGGCCGAACAGATGGAGTTGCGGGTCGCCATTGCCATCGCGCCACTTGGAGTTGACGAGGTGCGATGTGAGTTCGTACACGACCTGCGAGGGCCGCACGTCCTCGGTGTGGTCGAGCGTCAGGTTGACACCCGCGCCGATGATGCCGGCGTTGTTGGTCACCGTCGCGCCCACCAGATCGGGCGTGAGCACGAGGTAGGAGTCGTCGCTGAATTCGGCGATCAACCGATCTTCGGGGAGTTCGGTCTGGTAGCCCTGCACGCGCGGGAACCGGATTTCCAGTGCGTCCCGGTCCGGGCGAACTGCCTTGACCTGGATGGTCTCGCGCGGCGGCTGGGGCGGAGCGACGACGGGCTTGGAAGCGAAGTCGAACGGGATGCCCAGAACGTCGGCATATTCGACGTTGAACAGGCCTTCCTCGTTCAGGTCGTAGGACTGCCGACGCAGCGCGCGGCCGATGACCTGCTCGCACAGCAGCTGGGTACCGAAGGCGCGCACACCGAGTACGTGGGTCACGGTATTCGTGTCCCAGCCTTCGGTGAGCATGGACACCGACACCACGCAGCGAATGGAATCCCCCAGCCGCCCGGCCTTGCCGACGGTGTTCATGACCTCGCGCAAAAGCTCCTGGTCGGTCAGGTTCTGGCCCGCTTGCGCGTCACGGGTGCGCTCGATAATGTCGCGGCGGAACCGCTCGATCTCGGGGCCGGCCATGGCCCGAAACTTGTCGTCCAGCGCGTCACCGGACTCGAGTTGCTGGCTGTCGATGAGCAGCGTGCGGGGGCGGCCAAGTTCGTTGCCATGCTCGTCCTGATTGCGGAACAGCGCCAGCTTGCCTGCCACTGGCGTCTTGCTGCCGTCGGACTTCGCTCGGTCGAACCCCGAGATGTAGTCGTAGACCAGCTTCGAGGCGGAGGTGTTGTTGCACACCACGATGAAGCAAGGTGGCACCGCGATCTTGGCCTGCTCCCAAAGCTCGAAGGTCTTCTCGTAGTGGCCGTACAGCGCCTGCAACGCCGTTTGAAGTTGAACCGGCAGGTCCATCGGGTCCAGCGCATCGGCCTTGCCGCGGCCCTTCTTGGGCATCTGCTTGCCGATGTGCTCCCACAGGTTGCGGAACATCGGCATCTCGCCAGTCGCGATGTTGTCGGCCACGGGCACGCGCGGCAATTTCACGATGCCGCATTCGATGGCATCCATCAGCGAGAAGTCGCTCATCGTCCACGGGAACAGCGTGCCCTCGGCATAGCCCGATCCGCGCAGGAAGAACGGAGTGGCCGACAGATCGATCACACGCGCAACCTTGAGCTTTCGGTTGACGGCCTCGAGACCGGAAATCCACATGCGTGCGGCCTGGTTGTTCTCGTCGGCCTCTTTCTTGTCGTCGCCCTTGAGGTCATCGTCCGCTGAATCCGCAGGCTTTTCCCGGTAGCAGTGGTGTGCCTCGTCGTTGATGACGATGATGTTGCTCAGACCCATGAGGTCTGGCATCACGCGCTGGAGCATCTGTCCTTCGGTTTCCAGCGTGTTGAGCCTGTCGCCGCCGCGGCCTTCCAGGAGCATCCGCCCGCCCTTGGATAACTCGATTCGCTCTCGCTGCTTGAAGGCGTGATAGTTGGTGATGACGATCTTGGCCCGTGACAGGTCTTCCAGCATGTCCGTGGGGACGAGCTCGCGGCTGGCGTAGTAGCTGTCCGGGTCGTTGGGCTGCAGCACACGAAGCCGGTCTCGGATGGTCAGGCCCGGCGCCACGAGCAGGAATCCGTGGGTGAACTTCTTGCTGGCTGGCCGTCGCGCTGCGTTGATGGTCTGCCACGCGATGAGCATGGCCATCACGGTGGTCTTGCCAGCGCCCGTGGCCAGCTTGAGCGCCAGGCGCATCAGCTCGGGATTGGCGTCAAGGTTGGCATTGGCGAGGTGGTCGATGAATGTCTGCCCGACCTTCCCCAGCTGGGGCGCAACCTCGGTCAGCCAGATGGCTGTCTCTGCCGCTTCTACCTGGCAGAAAAAGGGCCGCACACCACTGAACTTGTGGTGCCGCCAGTGCTGCAGCAACCTGGCGGTTTCAGGCGTGACGCGCCAAGATGCGGGGTCTGGCAGTGCGCGCCACTTGTTTACCTCTTCCCGCACCGAATTGATGATCGCGGTGTGGTCGTAACGCTGCTGCTGCGTCGACAGGCCAAGCCCCTCGTCGAACAGCAATGAATCCTGCTTGACGCCCCCCTTTTGCTTGCGCGGCTTGGGGATCGGCGTGATGAACTCGGCCCTTCGTCGAGTCCCCAGAGTTTGCTGCGTCGGCTGACCGCTCTCGTCGAGTTCCCAATGCCGATTGGGAATCTCGTAAGGCGAATTGAGGATCGGTTTGTCGAAGAAAGGATTGGCCACGGTTCAGTGTTCCCCCATAGCGGGCGACGCTAACACCGCAACCGTGAAATGCAGCTGTCAGATCGTGGCTATGCAAACGGCAATTGCGGATCAAGTCTGAGTCCGGGTCATTGCTCTCACCGCGGCAACTTCTCCCACTGGAGAGGGTGTGGTTGCATGAATGGCAGCCTGCGCTGTCCTGCCCAAATGGATACCTTTTGGTGCCAGCCCAGCGAGCGAAATTTCAAAATCGCTTCCCTCGCAGCTTAGGGTTCGATAGCTGCGTTCGCCCGAAAACCTTGTTCGACTTCAAGCTTGGTTAGAACCGCTTCGACCGTTCGAAGTAGCGCCCTCGCACTGAACACCTGGGCCGAGTACACCCCGTGCTTCGTCGCATTTCGCTGGCAGTGTTTGACCTCTTTCCAACGCAGGGGCTGCGGCGTTGGTTTCACGAAATAGCCTCGACGACGACATTGGCTCGGCCTTCGCGTTGGGCTCGCAACCCCGCAATGAGCGCCAGGGTGCGCGCGTAGGAGTTCTGTGCGCCCAAGGCTATCTTCACCAGCTTGGCTTTGTGGTCTGCCTGCTTCGCGGCGATTGCTTCCGCGCTGAAGCGCAAGAACAAGGCATTGAGCACAGGCAGGTGTTCAGCCAGGCTTTCGAGAGCCTCGTCGGAGTCGGCGCCTGCGAGCGCTGACGCTCGCGCCGTCATGGCCTCGATAGCGCTCGCGCGCTCAATGCTGTCCTCGCCGTTGATGTAGGCCAAGACGGCCGCGCTGGCTAATCGCCGGTCGTTGGGCAGCTCGATAGGGGCAGGGCGGTGTTGGGAGAAGCGGACAGGAGGTCCATGCTCTGCTTGTGGGTCAATATTCATTTCTTGTCTTCCTGCGAGTGAGTGACTTCGCGAAGGATCGCCCCCCCCTCTTCGTGGGGGGCGATCAGGTCATAAAGGGAAAAGTGCGGGGGATGCGGGGGTTGCCTGTTCACTTTCCAAGCGTTGAAGCCTAAGAAAGAGAAATTCACTTTTTCAAGCGGGTAGACACATCCCCGGCAACCCCTGCATCCCCTGCAGCTTCAAGCTGTTCGAACAGCCCACAAGACTGAGCCCTTCCGATCAGTGCCGGCTTGCTTGAGTACCAGCCCGCCGGCAATGACGTCCCGGCGATACATCAAAGCACGCCCTATGGAAGTCGCAGTCACATCCCGCTTCCCACCGAGCATTGCCGCCAGCCCTTCGCGAACTAGAAGCCTGTCATCTTCGGGGTCAGTTAGGTTTTCTGCAGCCGTATAGACCTGCAACAGGTCACGCGACGTGAATCTGTCTGCGTCGAGTGCCTCACGCGCACCCATGAGCAGCATGCGTAAGGCCGTCGTTAGGGGGTCTTCCACACCGGTCTGCTCAACGATCGAATGCGCTGGATCGCCCAGAGAGCCAATACCTGACTCTTCACCCAAGCCCGAACGATCAACCCACAAAACACACTGCCTAACGAGGCGACTCCACTGACTGAACCCAGCTTCTCCAGAACCACTGCACGGAGCACCAGCCAGACGATGCGCTCGAATCACGACAAGCACCGCCCTCGCAATGCGAATTCGCTCAGTCAGCACCACTTCAACTGGATCAAACGGGAAGCTCAAGCTGTTCGGCCGTTCCACACCTGAATCGATACGCACTCGAATAAATCGCCGCAATAGGTCTCTGTCCAGATTCGCGTTGTTCGACGACGCGCATACAAACATGCGGGCTTCCCCCCGGAACCAGCTGTTCCCGCCCAGCAGTCGATCGCTCAATGCACCATCGGTCAGCAAGGCTGACAGCACAGAACTTCCCATCTGCCCGGTGACGTTGTCGAAGGAGACGAAGTCCACGCCAGCCACCAAGAGAGACACCAGCTTCTTCGACAGTTCAGCCTCTGAGCCGTTACCCGAAACCCATGGCGTTACTGGTGTTCGTGCCCCTCGGATTAGCGCCCCAAGTGCAGACATCGATTTCGTTTTCCCGCTTCCCTGCGTTGGCGCATCGGCCAAGTAACCTGGTGCGATATCGAGGGAACAGCGGCATACGGCTGTGAAGATTGCCGACATCATTGCTGCTCGGTCATTGGCCGTCGCGAACTTGAACAATGACCACGGCCGCCAGAGCGTTCGAAGCGCTTCAATTACTTCGCTACGTGTCGGTGACAGCGGGACTGGCTCGAAGGCATCGGGCGTAAAGTCTGCATACACCCCCGTCAAAGCATCATGTCCAGGAACCTCCACGATGCGTCCATCAGCGCAGGCAAAAGGCAGTGAGACATGAGCCGTCAATTCCTTGATTTTCATGATTCAGCCCCCCACCAATTCAGCGACCTGGTCGATGACATCGCTCGGGATATCAACCGGAACATCCTGACCCTTGTCGCTTCGCCTGTAGAGCGCAACACGTGATCCGACAAGATGCGACAACCGATGTTTGCGGACGGTTCGCACCCCACCTTCAGCAACTTGCACGAGTACGCCGCCGCGGGTGAACACATCTGGTTCACCCGAAAGCCATTGCACGATCGCTGAGGCGAGCTCTGCTTTGCAGCCTGGGAGCAGATAGAGCCGCATCGGTTGGCGGCGCAGCCGGTACACCACACCCCCGTCATCGAAGCTGTAAATCGTGGGCACTGCACCGAACAGATAGAGCTTTCCGTCTGCGGCGCCGCCACGGTGGCTGGGATTGAGCGGGTCCAGACAAAGTGCGCCGTGATATCTCTCCCTGTTGTCCAAGACCTCGCCAATGGTCACCACCTTTCCATCTTGCAAGGTGATTTCGAAGTCCCCCATCAAAGTGCCAGCAAGTGCGCTGTTCAATGTTCTCTCAACGCGCTCCCTTGCTTGATCAGCCGGACATCCGGCGGCCACGAGTCGAGCGACATCGCCCTCGATTCGGTTGGCTACCCAAGATTTGCGCGCGGCGGCTGCAGCGGGCTCCGCGGCGGCCTTGGCATCGTCGATCGCGGCAAGGTAACGCGCCTCTTCCGTCGCGGTTAGGTCAGGCATCGCCACCTTGGTATCCAGCCAGGCGCCATCGCTCAAGATAACGGGGGCGCCTCGCCGCTGTGAAAGTGGAGGATGGCAAACGCTTCCGCCAATGAAATCGAGGCGCGCGGGTTGGAACATAGCGGCATCGAACAAGCCTCGGTCCAACTTGGCTCCACTGGCCGAAATCTCGATGCGCCCGTGTCCGTTCAGCCAAAGTCGTTTCGCTAGAACCTCGCCGAATCGGACTATGTCGCCGCCATCCGCAGCAATCAGATAGATGCGCTGACCGCGCAACCCCTGAAATTCAGTGTCTCCGTTGTAGATGTGGCTGCTGCCACTGCACCACCACACAGCCAATGAGCCAGCAACCGCCGGACATACGTCCTGAAGTCGAGCCCACAGCTGGTGGCGAGAAAGTGTTTCATCCTTGGGGTCGTAGTCGAGCGTTATCAAACAAGGCTGGCCGACCGCAAACGCGAAGCAATCCTTTGATCGAGACAGTGCCCCCGGGCGGCTTTCTGCCGCGTCCTTGGTCACGATTTGTCCCGAAGTCGACAGGTTTATTGGAAGCGAAGCGGACAAGGCCTGGTCTGTGTTGACTGACGACAACAGCGCGACAAGCTCAGGGGCGGTGCTGCTGCAGCGGACCTGGAAGGTGCCATCACGCATGTGACCCGCTGTTGACTTCTCGAGCCCCTTCATCCCGAGCTTGAATGTCTTGCCCAAAGACTTTGGGTTTGTGGTCGTAAACACGGTGACGTGGCATTGAACGGCAGGGCTTTGAATCGCAGCCCGCTTAGTCGTGTCGGTGGTGATCATGCTGAGGTCCCCCGCTCGGTGAGCCTCGATATCTGATCGAGCAATTCACGAATTCCGCGCTGCGCTTCTCGCCCGTTAGCGTGTGGGTAGCCGTCAATGAGTCGACGTAACGCTTCGCAGAATTCAGGATCGCTGAAGTGCGCAGCAATTTCTCGTCGCAAGATCGAGCTCAAAGAGCCTCGCGCTATGTGCAGCAGCGCCAGTACTTTGGTCGGGTCGCAGCGATCTGCATGAGGAAGGCTGTAGCAAAGACTGAGAAAGTCTTGCAGCGTCCGCTTGCTAAAAGAGCCTAGATCTCTGCCGAGCACGGAGAGCACCGGCGTTAAGGCTGCGAGCTCGTACTCGTTGAAGTACGCTTCGTGCTGCTGTTTGCGGCGGTAGTTCTCAGACATGAGAAGCACCTCCACGCGACCAAGCAGTGGCGGTCGGCCTCGAGTCAATCCAAGCCTGAACCGCTGCCGAATTCCAAGCAACGCGTCGCGCGCTGACCCTGACGGGAGCGGGGAATTCGCCGACCTCCATCAAAGCGTAGATGGAGCTCCTCGAGAGACTTGTTGAGGCAATGGTGGCCTCAAGGGATAGCAAGTGTGAAATTTGTGATGCGGCCATGACCACACCTCCTTCGACAGGGGGTGCTTGGTACGGTTGGCGTGGCCGTGCACAGCTTTTCGGGTCATGCACATACCCGGGCGCTTTCGGCACGCAAAACTGCGCACCTCCCATCTGCATCGTGACTGAACGGCGTTCTGTCCAGCGCTTACCAACTTCCGGGGAACGTTACCAAGGAGTACGCCCATCAGTCTGGCTTGCAGCGCGACCAAGTTTACCGTCGCGATGCCGGATTATACCAATACTATTGGGGTTCCATGAACCTGTTGGGAACTCGAAATGCAAAAAAATGAACGGAAGGCCCCGCAGGGCCTCCGATTTCATCGGACGTAACGTTCTTCCCGTGCCGTCAG
>NCFZ01000117.1 GCA_002281415.1 Burkholderiales bacterium 28-67-8
GAAGCCCGAAGGGGCGCGCATGGCGGCGCCTCGGGGCGTGGGGAGTTTCGTCACAGACCGCCGCGAGAATCCGTCGCCGAAATCCGTTGTGGAAACTGCCAAATGCTCATCGCCGAACGCGCCGAACGCGCCACCCAGTGGGCACGCCAGCTCACCCGCCGCCCCAGCAACTTTGTGTTTGTGCCATCGCACGAGAACCAGGGGCTGAACTATTTCCAGCCGGAGTTCGAGCAAGAGCTGGCGCAGCTGAAGGTGGGGTCTTTTTCATGCCGCAGCGCTGACGACACGCGACCTGTCGATCTGCTGATCTGCACCGCACATGGCAGCGACCTGGCGCCACAGCTGTGGTCGGCGCACCATCAACTGGGCCCGCAATGCATGGTGGCCACCTGGTTCTGGGACAACCATCTCGCGCACATGGCCAACCTGCGCACCGCGCTGGCGTCAGACTTCGTGTTTGCGAGCCACGCCTACGCGGCTGGTGGCCTGCTCAATCCGGTGGCGCCTTACGGCTCCCACGTCGCAGCGTGCTCGGCGCAGTGGACGCGTGAGCAAGCGATGGCCGGCTTCGAGGCTGCGGCGCATCAGCCGCGCAGCAACCGCCTGCTGGTGAACTATGTGGCCTATCCGTCTGCCGGCCGCACGCCGCTGCTGCAGGCCTTGAATGCAGCGAACGCGCCCGAACTCGATGTGCTGCTGATGCAGCCCGACGACCGCACGCGCTATTTCTCGCTGAGCCCGTCTGAGCGGTTTGCCGAATGGGCGCAACACAAGGCCGCCTTGATCCTGCCCATCGACAGGGACCTTTCAACGCGCCTGTTCGATGCGCTGTTGTGCGGTCAGGTGCCGGTGCTGGTGCGCGGCAGCGTGGTCGACCTGGATCAGGTGATCACGCCAGCCGACCAGCACGCGCTGGGGTTCGTGCAGATCGACAGCGCCGATGTGCAAAGCATTCGCGACGGCGCGGTGCTGGCGGCACGACGCTGGGACGAGCAGGGCCTGGCCGGCGCACGGCGCAGACACGAGTACGTGCTGGGTGCGCACATGCTGATATCGCGCATCGAGCTCATCTTGAAGTGCCTGTGGGCGCTGGGCACCGGTGAAGCGACGGTGGCACACGTTCCGGGTGCAGGCGCGCTGGCCTTGCAGCCGGCTGCTGCGACGGGCCGCTGAACGGCCGGCATCAATCGGGGGAGAGGATCCCCAGACTCATGGCACGCGCGATGGCGTGCGTGCGGGTGTTGGAGCCGAGCTTGCGCAAGATCGCCTGGATGTGGTTCTTGATGGTCCAGGGGCTGCAGCTCAGCAGTTCGGCAATTTCCTGATTGGTCTTGCCGGTCTTGATGAGGTTGAGGATTTCCTGCTGCCGGGGCGTGACGATCTTGCCCGCGCGCGCCACGGTGGGGCCGCCGGCTTCGCGCTCGGTGGCCAGCACGCGCAAGAAGGCGTTGTGCAGGTGCGGCACCAGCAGGTCGATGAGGTAGCCCAGGCGCGCGTCGAGAGGGCCCGACAGCCGCGAGAACCCATAGAACGCCTCGACCTTGCCGCGCGCGCCCAGCACCAGCTGGGCGGCGAGGTTTTTCATCTCGTTGTCGGTGATCAGCTCGAGCAGCACCTCGTCGACCTCGCGGCTGGCATCTTGCGGGCAGAAGACCACGCTGCAGCGACTGGCTTCACTGGCGGCCAGCAGCCGCGGCATCAGGCCGTGGATGGGGTCGATCACCACATCGAAATGCTCTTGACGGAAGTAGCGGCTGGCGCTGAACCGATGCACGGCCATGCCGGGGCACGTGCCGTCTTCCACGCCGCAGATCAGGATCTCGTGCGGGATCAGCGACTGCACGGAGCTCTGGGTCCACACGAAGAACTGCTGTCGGCTCATGACGTTCAGCGACGCCTCGACCGCGTCGGAGAAACGCAGCCGATCGTCTTCGCCGAGCCTGGTAGGGTGATTCACGTTGGAACGGCCTTGTGGACACTTGAGTGACCGGCGCAACCCGCGCGCGACCACCGCAAACCCTGAACAACCCACACCTTAGCCACCGTCGGTGACAGTTCTTCGATCGGACTGATCCGTTCGGGCCATGAATCACCAGGTCTCATACGCCTCCCCATCCAGGCTCTTGCCGGTTGCGCCGCTGTGCACGTCGTAGACGCCTTCACGCGTGGCGGAATCGGGCGGCGGCACGATCACCCAGCTGGCCGCGCTGTCGGTGACGGGGTCGCTGGGCACGCGGCGCAAGTAGCGCTTTTCGGCCAGTTCCTCAAGCGTGAGCGGGTAGCGGCCGCGGTCGGCAAAGAACTTGTCGATGGCGTCTCGCATGATGTGCAGGTCCTGCTTGAGCACCGCCTCGCGGCTGCGCTCGACGCTGTGAAAGTAGCGTGGCAGCGCCAGCGTCATGAGGCTGGCGATGATGGCCATCACCACCATCAGCTCCATCAAGGTGAAGCCGGCGCTGCGCGTGCGACGTGGCATCACCACTCCCGGTAGGGCCTGCCGCCCAGGCTGAGCCCGGGCGACAGGGAATAGACATCGAACACGTCGCGCCCGGGCTGCGGGTTGTCGGCGTCGCTCGCGTAGCTGCGCAAGCCCCAGGTGGCCTCGGCGGGCAGCGACGGATCGGCCAGCGGATCGCGCGGCAATCGGCGCATGAAGTACAGCTTTTTTTCGCGCTTGGGGTCGGCCATGTCGGGCACGCCGCGCCACAGCGCATCGAGGTCGGGCGGGTAGCCGGATTCATCGGCTGACTTCCTGACGCGGTTGGCGTCGGCCGCCAGCTTGTAGGCGTCGATGCCCTCGCGGATTTGCCGCAATGCGCTGCGCAGTTCCTGCTCGTGGCTGCGCTGCACGGCCAGATCGGCAAAGGTCATGGCGCCGCCGGCCAGCATGGCGAGGATGGCCACGGTGATGAGCAACTCGATCAACGTGAAGCCGCGCTGCCACGCACGGCTCAGCCGTGCGCGGGGCAGCCCACGACGCGCGAGGTTCACTGGGCGAACTCGGGCTCGGGATCGGGCTGCGGTGCGCCGGGCTCGCGTGCCGACGCCGCACTGCCACCACGCGATGGCGCCACCGACAGCTTGCCCGCGCCTTGCAGCAGCAGCCGCGGCGCGCCCACGCTCTTTTCGGTGCCGCCAACCTGCTCGCTGCGCGAGGCGGGTCCGGTGGCCAGATTGCGCACGACACGCGGGGTGATCAGCAGCACGATCTCGGTCTTGCTGCGGTCGCTGCGCTCGCTCGAGAACAGCCGCCCGAGCACCGGCAGGTCGATGAGCCACGGCAGGCCCGCTGCGCCCTTGCGGTCCTCGTCGCTGATGAGGCCGGCCAGCGCCTGTGTTTCGCCATCCTTCAGTCGCAGCTCGGTGGTGGCCAGCCGGGTGCCGATCTGGTAGGTCAGCGAGCCCGATCGGCTGCGCACTTCCTTGACGATGTTGCTCACCTCGAGGCTGATCTTGACGCCCACCTCGTTGTCGAGGAACACGTTGGGTTCGACATCGAGCTTGAGCCCCACATCGAGGTAGCTCACCGACTCGGAGGTGCCCACGTTGGGCATCGAGTTGGTGGTGATCACCGGCACGCGGTCGCCGATCAGGATCTTGGCCTTGTCGCGGTTCTTCACGCGGATGCGCGGGTTGGCCAGGATGTTGGTGTCGCCGTTTTCGGCGCGCAGGTTGACCGACGGGCTGTCGATGCCCACGCTGGAACCCCTGATGCCACGCAGCTTGTCGAGCGTGAGCTGGGTGGTGGTGAGCGTGTTGTTCTGGACGGTGGTGTTGCCGGTGGCGGTGGACACCACCGTGGCCGGGTTCTGCACGATGTTGAGCACCGTGAACTTGCCCGGCGGGTCGATGCCGATCTCGGTCATGCGCGATCGCTTGACCTCGAGCACCTCGACGTCGAGCATGACTTCGGGCTCGGCGAGGTCTTGCGCGGCGATGAGTTTTTCAGCCAGCCGGATCGCGTTGGGCGTGTCGCGCATCGTGATGGTGTTGAGCTTGTCGTCGGCGTAGAGGTCCTTGGTCTTGAGCACCGCCTTGAGCATCGTGAGCACCGTCTTGGCCTCGGCATTCGAGATGTAGAACGTCTTGACGCTGAGCTCGAGGTAGTCCTTTTGCTTGTCGGGCGTGTTGGGGTAGATCAGCACCGTGTTGTCGTTGAGCGTCTTGCGCTCGAGCTGGTTGGTGATGGTGAGCACACCGATGACGTCTTCGACGCTCAGGTTCGAGATCGACAGCGTGACCTTGATGTCGGGCTTGACGTCGCGGTCGAACACGAAGTTGATGCCGGTGCTGCGCGACAGCGCGTCGAACACCGACTTCAGGTTGGCCTCGCGAAAGTCAAGCGTGACGGGCTTGCGCAGCCGCGCCTTGAGCACCGGCTCGGCTGGCTCGGGCTTGCCCCCGGGCTGCTCGTCGAGCTGACGGCGCAGCGCGAGCGCGCGCGCATGGGCCGGGCTCTCGGTGAGCACCTGGCGCAGCTTCTGCTCGGCCTCGTCACGGCGCCCCTGCGTCAGCGCCGCCTCGGCCTCGTCGAGCCGCTGCTGCTGGCGGCGCAGCTGCGCGATGTCCTCGAGCCCCGAGCGCGCGCGGTTGTTGGCGGCATCGAAGCCCTGGGCGCGCTGGTAGGCGGCCTGCGCCTCATCGAACTGCTGCGCGTCGCGGGCGGCATCGCCTTGCTTGATGAGCTTGTTGAGCTGCACCTCGCGCTGGCGCATGGCAAGCAGCCGGTACTCGGTGTTGCCCGGGTCGAGTGCGAGCGCCTTGTCGATCTGCGACAGGCCCTCCTCGGTCTTGCCCTGCTCGATCAGCTCCTTGCCGCTGCGCACCAGTTCGCCGCCGGGCGCGCACGCCGCCAGCAGCCAGACCACGGCCAGCGCTGCGCAAAGCAGCCGCACGGGGCGTGCGATCTGGCTTCGAGGCGCGCTCATGGCGTGTTCCCCAGCACCAGCACCTGGGTTTCGTTCAGCGGGAGGTAGGTCAGCTTCATGTTTTGGTTCGTCATCTGGTCGACGCGGAACACCGCATCGACGGTGTCACCGGCCTTGACCGGAATCACGCGGTTGCCCTGCGTGAAGAACGCCGTGAGCACGCCGTCTTCGAGCAGCTTGCCCATGTAGGCATAGGGAAACGGCGGCGCCACCGGCTTGGGCGGTGGGGGCGGCGGCGCCTCGGATGCGACGGGCGTCCAGTTCGTGGCGCCGAACAGCGGGGACGGCGCCGTGCGGGCCGACTCGTTGGCTGCGTCGAGCGCGTGCTGCCGGTCCTCGAGCCGATCGAAGCGCAGCGCCGTGGCACCGCCATGCCCTTCGTTGGTCGCCGCCGCCGATCGCACGCGCCTGGGCGCGGCGGCTTCGACCACGGGCTCGTCAGCGCCCCTGAGTTCAATCACGCGCTCGGCGATCAAGGCGCCGCCGAGCACCACGATCGCGATGGCGATGCGCTTGCGCGCGGGGGTCATGGCGGCCATGGTGTCAGCGCTCCCGGGCCGGTGGCAGCGCCGACGTGGCCACCGCGCGTGGCGGTGATGCGGGTCGGGCCACGAACAGCACGAAGCGGATCTGCGCTTCGAGCACGGGCGATTTGGCGTCGCCGCGGCGCACGTTGAGTTCTTCCATCGCCAGGCCCGGCAGCTCGCGCATGGCCTCGCGGATGAAGCCGCGCAGCGCCTTGTAGTCGGCCTTCACCGGCAGCACGATGGCGTAGCGCGCCAGCAAGCCCGCGGGCTCGGGGCTGAACTTGAACTCGGCCTGATCGAGCTGCACGCCTTGGCGCCGGGCGGCCGCGTGCAGCACGCCGAGTGAACTGGCCATTTCGCCTTCGGCCGGAAAGCGCTGCATGAACGCGGCGAGCTGCCTTTGCGGGGCCGACTCGGTGGGCACGGGGTGGGCGGCGGCATCCGCGATGCGCTGCTCGAGCGCGGCCGTTTCTTCGACCAGCCGCGCGGTCTCGGCGCGCTGCGGCGCGATGACGGCCAGCCACAGCACGGCGCACGCCAGCGCCAGCGCGGCAGCCACCCAGCCGGGCCACCCGACGGCGCGCCAGATGCGAGCGAGGTTCCACAGGTGGCGCTTCATGGCAGGCCCTGCCAGCTGGCCGCGAGGGTGAAGGACAGCACCGGCTGGCCATCGCGCACCACGGTGTTGTAGCCCTCGAGATGCACCTCGCCGAACGCCGACTGAGCGGCCATGCGGTCCACGTAGGCGAGCAGCTCGTTGATGTCGCGCGCTTCGCCGGCCAAGCGCAGCGTGCGGTCGCGCGCATTGGGCGCGAGCGACAGCGCGCCCAGCCCGCGCGCGTCGGCGTCCTCGACAGCGTCGAACAGCCGCTCCCACGGAACCGCGAGCTCTTCGATGACGCCGTTGGCGCGGCCGATGTCGGCGCGCGTGAGCGCATCGGGCGCCGCCGAGCCGCGCGGACTGGCCGAACGCAGCCGCTCGCCGAGCAGCTCGTGGCGGCTCGCGGCCGCTTCGTGCCGCTGCGACACGCGCGATTCATAGACGACCAGCAGCGCCAGGAGCAACGCCAGGGCGGCCAGCGCGGCCCCGCTGAGCCAACGCCAGCGCAGCCGCGGCGGCGCGACGAAATCGAGTTGCAGCGCAGCGCGCGTCATGCGGCCAGCGCCTCGGCTTCAGAGTCAACCGCACCGGGCAGCGGCACGAACGACCAGTGCGAATTGGCGCGCCAGGCGTAGGCACGCGTCTCGGCCATGCCGCCGGGCGTGCGCACCACGTAGACCGGGCAGCGCGGCGCGTCGATGCCGAGCGTGAACCATTCGCGATCGAGCAGCCGTGCCAGATCGCCGTCGCCCGTGGGCAGCCGGCGCACGTGCAGCGGCTCGGTGGGCGACATCAGCAGCACGGTGGTCCAGGCGGCTTCGACCGACACGAGCCAGCACCAGCCCGCCTCGAGCTCGAAGCGCGAGCGGTTGTGGTCGTGCATCAGCGAGGGCTGCACGCTGGCGAGCTTGAGGCCACGCGCGAGCGCCAGCGCGGCCAGCCGGTCGAGCAGCGCGGACTCGATCGCACACGCCAGCGTGGCCGCCCCGTGGCGCTCGGCGTGCTGGCGCACGGTCCAGCCACGGGCGACCTCGCCATAGGCTTCGACGAACACCTGCTCGGCCAGCCGCTGCCGCTGCGCGGGGGTGGCCAGATCGTCACGCCACGGCACGATGCGGTAGCGCACGCACTCGCCGGCCAGCACGCAGTCGAGCCGCGTGCCGCGACGCAGTTCGCGTGCGTCGAGCTCGGCTTCGAACACGCCCAGCATGGCGTCGAGCGCGCTCACGCCGTCGGCCGGCACGACAGTCGCCGCGTCGCCCAGGCGAAAGAGCGCGCGATCAGGCGACCAGCGTGACACGGTTGATCTCGTCGAGTGTGGTGAGTCCGTCGAGGAACAGATCGACGGCCGCGTCGCGCAAGAAGCGCGTGCCGTTGCGCCGCGCGGCGTCCTTGATCTGGCGCACCGGGGCGCGCGCGACGATCAGTTCGCGCAGCGCGTCGTCGAGGATGAGCAGCTCGCCCACCGCCTTGCGGCCCTTGTAGCCGGTGCCGCGGCACTTGCCGCAGCCGTGGCTGGCGCGCAGCACGCGGCCTTCGGTGCGCGCGGGGTCGATCAGCGATTCGCGCAGCGCGGCTTCGGTGACCGAAACCACCTCGCTGCAATGCACGCAATTCACGCGCACCAGCCGCTGCGCGAGCACGCCGGTGAGCGCCGACACGAAGCTGTACGGATCGACGTCCATGTGGGTGAAGCGGCCGATCACGTCGAACACGTTGTTGGCGTGCACGGTGGACAGCACCAGGTGGCCGGTGAGCGCGGCCTGGATGGCGATC
>NCFZ01000118.1 GCA_002281415.1 Burkholderiales bacterium 28-67-8
TACCAAATGGGATGGGGCTTGGCACCGACATACCACTCACTCGCGTAGCCCCATGCAATATTTTATCTAATGAATCGATCCCTGAAAAAATAACTCCGCTCGAGACACATATTAAAAATGTAGAGGCCGAAATCCCGTGGCATCTCACAACCCAAAAAATGGGGGCGATCAACAACAACCGAAGAACCTTGTCCAACAATCCATAATCAAAACCGGAGATCAGCATCCCACACAAATACGCCAACGGAAGCGCTGCCGAAATCAGCATCAAGCCGCCATCGCGCCGCGAAAATGGGATCTCCTTGTTTTTGACGGCATAAAATATTGCCAACATCGCCAGCAAGAAAATCGATGCGCCATGACTCACCCTGTTCACGAAGAAAAACAAAACGCCAAGTCCAGCAATGACCGAAATCAGGGCTTTTGCGTACGAATTTCTTGAATGATCGGGCAGGATGGGCGTCATGGATTCAAAGAATTCTGGTCGCATCAAAAGGTTCGAGGATATTCCCAAGTCGGAGAATCATGGCGCACTTGAAAGTTATCGCTATATATCTTCAAAAGTGGCTCGACGATCACCTGAAAAATGGCAAAATCTCGGCGGCAATTTTGCCACATGGGTAACCCTCAAATTCATCAAACATCATGATCACTACCGAGACTGGGCTGCAGTACGAAGACACCACCACCGGCTCTGGCGCTGAGGCCGTTGCAGGTCAGCACGTCAGCGTGCACTACACCGGCTGGCTTTACAACGACGGGGTCAAGGGAGCCAAGTTCGACAGCAGCAAGGACCGCGGCGATCCGTTCCGCTTCGCGCTGGGTGCCGGTCAGGTCATTCGCGGCTGGGATGAAGGCGTCCAGGGGATGCGAGTGGGGGGCACCAGAGTGCTGGTGATCCCGGCCCAACTGGGCTACGGCGCTCGTGGCGCAGGCGGGGTGATCCCGCCCAACGCGACGTTGATGTTCGAAGTCGAACTGCTGGGCGTCTGACAGCAACTGCTGCCAGACACCCAGTGGTGATCAGCGGTTGTTGAAACCACCGCTGCGTGGACGGGCCGGCTTGAAGTCGGACCTCGGCGCTGCGCCACCTTCGGGGGCGCGGCGTGCCGGGGCACGGTCAAACGGTCCGGCCGAGCGAGGCGCAAAGCCTTCTTCACGACGCGGCGGGTATCCACCACCGTCACGGCTTGGTGCGAAAGGCTTGCCGAAACGCTTGTTGGCCGGTGCGCCTGAACGGTTGCCGAAACCGCCCGGACGGCTGTCGCCATCGCCGCCTGGACGCGGTGCGTACATGCGTGGCTCAGGGCTCTTGGGCTCGAGGCCCTCGATGGTGGCCACCGGGATGCTCTGGGTGGTGAACTGCTGGATGCGGCGGATCATGCCGGTGTCCATGCGCTCGCCCAGCGTGATCGCCAGACCGTTGCGCCCAGCACGGCCGGTGCGGCCGATGCGGTGAACGTAGTCCTCGGCCTTCATCGGCAAACCGTAGTTGATGACGTGGCTGATGCTCGGAACGTCGATGCCGCGAGCGGCGACGTCGGTGGCAACCAGCACCTTGAGCTGCTGCGAGCGCAGGCCTTGCAACACGCGGTTGCGGCGACCTTGCGGCATGCCGCCGTGCAGTGAAGCAACGGCGTGGCCCATCTCGGCCAGGCGATCGGCCAGCCAGTCAGCGTCGCGCTGCGTGCTGGTGAACACCAGCGCTTGCTCCATGCTGCGCTCGGTCAGGATGTGATCAAGCAGCGCATTCTTGTGGTGGTGGTTGTCGGCCCAGTGCAGGCGCTGTTCGATGTTCTCGTGGGTGTCGGTGTGCGAAGCCACGTCGATGCGCTGCGGATCACGCAACAGGTTTTGCGCCAGGCGGCCCACATGGCCGGCAAAGGTGGCGCTGAACATCACCGTCTGGCGTGCGGCAGGCACGTGTTCGGCGATGGTGTTGATGTCGTCAATGAAGCCCATGTCGAGCATGCGGTCGGCTTCGTCGAGCACCAGCAGTTCGACGTTTTCAAGCACGGCCTTGCCGGTTTGCAGGTGGTCGAGCAGACGACCCGGGGTCGAAATCAGGATGTCCAGCGGGCCGCGCAGCGCCTTGATCTGCGCTGGGTAGGGAACACCGCCCACGACCGTGGCCACGCGCAGTCCCTGCACGTGACGACCGTAGGTGCTGGCTGCCTTGGCGACTTGCATCGCGAGTTCACGCGTGGGCGTCAGCACCAGGATGCGCGGGCCGTAGACCACGGAGCGGTCACGGCGCTGGGTGGTGTCGGCACGCGAGGCGATGATGCGTTGCAGCGCGGGCAGGATGAACGAGGCCGTCTTGCCGCTGCCGGTGCTCGAAGACACCATCAGGTCATGGTTGGCCAGGGCCAGCGGAATGGCCTTCATCTGGACTTCAGTGGCGGTTTCGTAGCCGGCGTCGGCCACGGCTTTGGTCAGGGACTCGTGCAGGCCCAGGGATTCGAATGTCATTGCATTGCTTTCAAGAATGCGGTGCCAACGCTGCGCGAAGGCGCAACGCCAAAAGGCACCGATCGGTTTTCGAGAACCGAACAGGTCAGGTCGCCAGGAGAACGTTCGCGAGGGAACAGTCAAAAGCGACGGCATCGCCGCCAACCGTTGCCTGAGGTGCCACGGTGGCACCTGCTCAGCGAAATCAGGACCTGCCTCACGTGAAAGCGTGGGAAGACCCGAAGGAGGTCAGAGGGGATGAACGAAATCGTTCACACGGGCAGAAAACCTAGATGAGCCTGTGCAAGCGAAGCCCTAGAGTCTACCCTGATACGACGCCGAGCGGGTCACCTTTTTAAGCCACGATCCCCTGCCCGGAAAACACCCTTTCGGGCGCCGCACAGTATCCTCGCCCATCGTCTTTGCGCAGCACCCATGGCAGGCATCCACATCACCGACATCGAGTCCGCCATCAACTGGTGGCGCGACCGTTCGCCCTCGCCCGACGGCATCACGGCGTGCGCCGAGGTCCGCGCTCTGGCCGAGGTCTACGCGCTGATGGTCTACCACCACGAAAGCGATTGCGACGACCGCTCCATGCCGGCCAAGGCGATCGCCGCCTGGCTGGGCTGGTACGCCACCACGCCCGATGCGCCTTGCATCGCGATCTGCTCGACCAGCCAGGGCGACAGCGTGTGCAAGGGCTGCGGCCGCCTTTTCGACGAGGTGCAGAACTGGCCGATGATGAGCCCGGCCGAAAAGCGCGTCACATGGCGACGCATCACCATGGAAGGCACCGCGTGGCGTTTCAACCGCTACGCAGAGCGAGCGCGCGAGGCTGTCAGCCAGCCTGCGCCGGCCGTGCCGCAGGAGCCGGGTTCTTGAGCGCAGCGTCGCGTTTGGAGCCGATCGGCTACGCCACCGCATCGACCTGGCTCGGCCAGGCTCTCGTCGCTCAAAGTCACCAAGGTATTTGCGCCATCTTGCTGGGCGATGACCCCGAGGCGCTGGCCGCCGAACTACAGCGTCGCTTCCCCTGGGCGGTTCTCGCCGCGTCCAACTCCGAGTGCGCGCGGCAGATCGCACCGCTCATCGGATCGATGGATACCGGCGTGATGCCTGCCGCCGTGCCCCTCGACCTGCGCGGCTCCGCCTTCCAGCAACGGGTGTGGCGCTGCCTCATGGACATTCCAGCGGGCCGCACCGCGAGCTATACCGACATCGCCATGCACATCGACGCACCGCGCTCGGTGCGTGCCGTGGCCCAGGCCTGCGGCGCCAATCCGGTGGCCGTGTTGGTGCCGTGCCACCGTGTGGTCGGGCGAAACGGCGCGCTGAGGGGCTATCGCTGGGGCGTTGAGCGCAAGCGAGCGCTGCTTGAGCGCGAGGCGGCTTGGGCGCACCTCGCCGCGACACCCTGAATGTGACGCCTTTGGCTCAGCCGAACAGTTCGGCGTAGCTTGCCGAGGCAGTGCCGAACTTGCCGACCACGATGCCGCCGGCACGGTTGGCGTGCGGCATCGCCTCGCGAGCATCGAGGCCCGCGGCCAGCAGCACGGCCATCGTCGCGATCACGGTGTCACCGGCACCCGTCACATCGAACACCTCGCGGGTTTGAGCCGGCTGGTGGGTCGCACCACGCTCGTCGAACAGCGTCATGCCGTCTTCCGATCGCGTCAGCAGCAACGCGTCCACGCGCAGCTCGGCACGTAGCGCCTGCGCTCGCTCAGCGAGCTGTGACTCGCCACCCCAGGCGCCCACCACCTGAGCCAGTTCGGATCGGTTGGGAGTGATCACGGAGGCGCCCGCGTAGCGTGCGTAGTCGCTGCCCTTGGGATCCACCAGCACCGGCTTGCCGGCTGCGCGTGCCGAATCGATCATCCGAGTGATGTGCGTCAGACCGCCCTTGCCGTAATCAGAAAACAGCACCGCATCGTGCAGCGGCAGTTCGCGCTCGAAGACCTCGAGCATCTTGCCGAGCACCTCGTGGTCGGGCTCGTTCTCGAAGTCGATGCGCAGCAGCTGCTGGGACCGCCCGATCACCCGCAACTTGACGATCGTGCGCAGCCGCTCGTCTTCGCCCAGCCTGGCGTCTATGCCTTGCTGCTTGAGCAGCGCCTTGAGCCGGACGGCGGGCTCGTCGGCGCCCACCACCGTGAGCAGTGTCACCTGCGCACCCAGCGTCTTCACGTTGAGCGCCACGTTGGCCGCACCGCCCAGACGTTCTTCTTCGCGGGTGACCCGCACCACCGGCACCGGCGCTTCCGGCGAGATGCGATCGACCGCGCCATGCCAGTAACGATCGAGCATCACATCGCCCACCACCAGCACGCGGCGCTGCGCCAGATCCTGCGGCGAGGGAATCACGACTGAAGCCGCCGCTCAGCGCAGCAGCCAACGTATGTTGAAGGGGCAGTCGCGGTCAGGTTCATGGGCATGGGGCTGTGTCGGTTCCGGTGGCGGGTTATATCAACCCCGACGCCCCCACCTCTGGGGGGACCGCAGGTCACTCCGATTTCGCGCGCACGCCCTCGTGCACGCCGCCACTCCCCCGGCCGGGTGCCCTCGCGCTGGGGAATGCCAAAAACAGGCTGCGTCTCCAGAATTTCTTCCAGGCCGACCAGCGTTTGCCAGCGGCCTGAACCTCAACCTCAAACACTGGAGATCACCATGATTCGCACCCTCTTCGCCCTGCTCATCGCCACCTTCGCCTTGACCGCCCACGCAGCGGTCGACATCAACAAGGCCTCGCAGGCCGAGCTCGAAACCATCAAGGGCATTGGCCCCAGCATGTCGGGCCGCATGCTCGACGAACGCAAGAAAGGCGCTTTCAAGGACTGGCCCGACATGGTGACCCGCGTGAAAGGCATCGGTCAGGGCAACGCGGGCAAATTCGCCGCCGACGGCCTGACGGTCAACGGCTCGGGCTTCAAGCCCGAACTGCTCGCATCCAGCAAGCCCGCCACCCGCACGGACAAGAAGCACCCGGTCGACGCCTCAGTCGAGACGCCAGCCGCGAGGAAGTGAACCGCCCGACCAGAGCACACAGCCCCGCTGCGGCGGGGCTTTTTCGCTTTGCCGGCAACAGCCCGTCATCGACGCGTCGACAGCGACGGCACCCACCGCTCGGCGCACAACACCCTAGGGATTAACAGCCCGCGAAGTCGCCGGCATCAGCGCCAGAATTTGAGCGCTCCGGCCGGGCGTTCGGCCTCACCAGCAACACAGACGGAATCGACATGACCGAATACGAGTACAGCTCGATGATGGATTTTCTGGACAAGCTGGTTCACACCCGAACCGAAGCCAAGGACCTCACCGCGGAGCGGCGCATCAAGCAGGCACTTGAGCGGCAACCGTTTTCAGCCTATTTCCTCGTCCAGCGGGCGATGACCCTCGAGATGGCCCTCGCCGCGGCGCAGGCCAGGATCCATGAACTCGAAGGGCATCCTGCCAGCCCTGCGCCCGCCCCGCAGACCTCGCAGTTTCTGGGCGCAGGAGCAGCGGTTTGGGGCACGGGCCTCGACGAACCCGCGCCCGCGAAGACCCACACAGCCCCAGCCACAAGCCAGAACGCCCCGAACCTGACGGCCGAGGACAAGTCCATCGAGTTCATCGCCAACAACGCCCGTGCCATCTGGATCGGCATCGGCTTGCTGGGCGTGCTGGCGGTGATCTTCAAGCGCTGAGCTCGCCCGGCTTTGAACACCGCCTGTCCCTGCGGAACCGCCCTGCCCTACGCCGATTGCTGCGGCCGATTTCATTCGGGTGCGCAGCACCTGCTCGCGCCCACGGCCGAGGCGTTAATGCGCTCGCGCTACAGCGCCTACACGCTGCGGCTCGACGACTACCTGTTGGCCACCTGGCACCCGAGCACCCGCCCGACCGCGCCGTTTCACCATGAGGACGGACTGCGCTGGCTGGGCTTGCAGGTGCTGCGCCACGACAGCACCGACGGCGATCACGCGCAAGTCGAGTTCGTCGCCCGCAGCAAGCTCGGCGGGCGGGCCCATCGCTTGCGCGAACTCAGCCGCTTCGTGCGTGAGGGCGGCCGGTGGTTCTACCTCGATGCGCTCAGCGGGTGAGAATCCTGTCCGCAACTCAAAGGATGGAGCCATATGGGCGCGCAGTGGAAAGCAAAGCACAAGGACCTGGCCTCCAACGCCAAGGGCCGGCTGTTCGGAAAACTGGCCAAGGACATCATGATCGCCGCGCGTCACGGGGCCGACCCTGCCGCCAACTCACACCTGCGGCTGGTGATCGAGCAGGCGCGCAAGGTCTCGATGCCCAAGGAAACTCTTGAGCGCGCGATCAAGAAGGGCGCCGGGCTGACGGGCGAGACGGTCCACTTCGAGCACGCCATGTACGAAGGCTTCGCCCCGCACCGCGTGCCGGTGATGGTCGAGTGCCTGACCGACAACGTGAACCGCGCCGCCTCCGAGATGCGCGTGCTGTTCCGCAAGGGCCAGCTCGGCACCTCCGGGTCGGTGTCGTGGGACTACGACCACCTTGGCATGATCGAAGCCGAGCCCGCCGCGGCCGGTGCCGATGCCGAAACCGCCGCCATCGAAGCGGGCGCGCAGGACTTCGAGGCGGCCGAGGGCGGCGTCACGCTGTTTCTCACCGACCCCACCGATCTCGATCTGGTCAGCCGCGCGCTGCCGGCGCACGGCTTCACGGTGTTGTCGGCCAAGCTGGGCTACCGCCCGAAGAACCCCGTCGATCCGGCCAGCCTGAGCGCTGAGCAGCTCGATGAGGTCGAAGCCTTCCTGGCCGCGCTCGATGCGAGCGAGGATGTGCAGCACGTGTACGCCGGCTTGCAGGGCTGAGCCTTGCCCCGAGCCGGCCTTTCAGCCGGCTCCACGCCGACCGATGACTCCCCACACCACCCCATTCCCATGACCGAATCCACCCTCAAACCCGCGCTGCCCGACCACCTGTCCATCGACCCGAGCAGCCCGCATCACGTGGCCGCCGTGTTCGAGCAGGACATTGGCATCCGCTTCAACGGCAAGGAGCGCTTCGATGTCGACGAGTACTGCATCAGCGAAGGCTGGATCAAGGTGCCCGCGGGCAAGTCCGTCGACCGCAAGGGCCGACCTTTGCTGATCAAACTGAAGGGCACGGTGGAGGCGTTCTACCGTTAGCGGCAAACGGGCCTGGATTCCTCGTCCAACGGCCGTGGCCGTTAGGGCAAGGTCTGCACGTAGTTGGCCACGTCCGTCATGTCCTGCACGCTCAGGCCATGCGAGATGATCTTCATCACCGCGCCATCGGGGCGCTCATCGGTGCGCTGGAACACCATGAGTTGCTCAGGTGTTGCACGCGGGCACGCCTTTGTCCTCGATGCCGCCTTCAAAGATCGCCTTGCCCGATGGCAGCCGGCTGGCGTCGCCCTCGGCCGGCCGAGGCACCGGTTTCTGGCTGGAAAAATGGGCGGCCAGCCCCTCGATCTGCTCGTCGGTCAGGTGCCGGCTCAGGCCCCACATGTACTGATAGCCCGCAGGGTCGCTCCGCCCCGGATTCCTGAAAGCGGCCAGCTGAGCCGCCAGATAAGGCTGCGTTTGTGCCGCCAGATTCGGGAAATTCGGAGACACCGAGTTGCCGCTCAGACCGTGGCAGTTGGAGCACACCTGCTGGGCGAGCGTCGCGCCAGAGACCCTCGGGTCGCCCAGGTTGCGCGAGCGCTCGGCTCCGGCGCAGCCGGCCACCAAGGCGGCGGCTGCCACCGCGGCGAGGGACAGGGACATGAACTTCATGGAGATGGCGCCATTGGAGGAATGCATCAGTACGCCACCCAGGTGTAGAAGAACAGCGTGTTGTTGTCGCGCGCGTTGCGCCCGAAACCGTCGTAGTTGTGTGTCGCGCCGTTGAAGCGGCCGTAGGCGGTGTACTGCGCGCCGATGCGCATGTACTGCATGGGCGTCCAGAAGCCTTCGACCGTC
>NCFZ01000119.1 GCA_002281415.1 Burkholderiales bacterium 28-67-8
ATACCAGCAGAACATCGGCCCGGGCAGGTTGGTGCTGTCGCCGTTCCAGTACAGCAGGTCGAACGCGGGTGGCGCTTCGCCCTTGAGGTAGTTGCCCACCACGTAGTTCCACACCAGATCATTGGGGCGCAAGGCGCTGAAGGTGCTGGCGAGTTCCTTGCCCTTGAGCAAGCCGCCGCCATTCGGGCTGTCGGGGCCGATGGTGACCTCGCGCATCTGCACCATCGCCTCGTCGATGAAGACGTCGAGGATGCCGGTGTGGCTGAAGTCGAGCAGCGTGGTCAGCAAGGTGACGCTGGCCGCGGGCTTCTGGCCGCGTCCGGCGAGCACCGCCAGGGCGGTGGACAGCAAGGTGCCGCCGACGCAAAACCCGAGGGTGTTGATCTGCTCGGCGCCGCTGATGTCGCGCACCACGTCGATCGCGCGGATGACAGCGTCTTCGATGTACTGGTCCCAGGTCACCTTCGACAGGCTGTCATCGGGGTTGCGCCAGCTGATGACGAACACGCGATGGCCCTGCGCCACCGTGTGGCGGATCAGCGAGTTGTCGGGCTGCAGGTCGAGGATGTAGTACTTGTTGATGCAAGGCGGCACGAACAGCATCGGGCGCTCATGCACCGTGGGTGTGAGCGGCTTGAACTCGAGCAACTGGAACAGCTCGTTTTCAAACACCACCGCGCCTTCGGAGGTGGCGACGTTGCGGCCCACCTCGAACAGGGTTTCGTCGGTCTGCGACACATGGCCTTGCTGCAAGTCGTGCAAAAAGTGCCGCAGACCCTCGGTGATGCTCTCGCCGTTGGTCTCGAGCGCCTTGCGCTGCGCCTCGGGATTGAGCGCCAGGTAGTTGCTCGGCGCCGTGGCATCGACCCACTGCTGAACCGCAAAACGGATGCGCTGGCGGGTCTTCTCGTCGCCCTGAACCTGGTCTGCGAGGCCCATCAGGGTGCGCGCATTGAGCAAGTAGAACCGAGCCGTGAACTCGTTGGTCGGGTTCGAGACCCAGTCCGGCGCAGCGAAGCGCCGATCTTTCAGGGCCGACTTGGCGACGGCAGCCCCCTCGGGCGCGGCCGGCTGCATGGCCTGGTTCCACAAGGCCGTGGCCTGCTCCACGTAGTCCATCTGCATTTGCGCGATGGTCGGAAACGGCAGGCTCAGACTGCCGAGCGACTTGAGCGACTGGGCCGCCATCTCGCCGAAAGCCTTGGCAGCCGCTTCGCTGTCGAGGTGCGGCGCAGCACCGTGCGAGGGGCTGGATTTGGTATTCAAGGGTGTGTTCCTTCTGGAGTCGCGCCCGAGGGCGTCGTCTTGTGGCGGTACCGCGCCACCGGATGGCGGCCAAGCCTCCAACGGCTCAGGCCGGAGAATACAGACTGATGGTTTCTCAACTCTGACAGGCAGCACGATGTACCTGGTGGCGATTGCGTGGATGTATGTGGTCGTGATGATGGCCATCGTCGAGGCCGGCAGCCCGAATGGCACCGTGCTCGGTGCGCTGTTCACCTTCGTGCTGTACGGCGCGCTGCCGCTGGCCATCGTCTTGTATTTGTTGCGCAGCCCGGCTCGCAAACGCGCCCGGCTCGCCGCCGAGGCTGACGCTACACGCGCCGAGTCAGCCACGCAGCCAGATGGCGGCGACCATGCGCCCGGTGATGCGGTCGCGGCGGAACGAAAAGAAGCGTGACGCATCCTCGACGGTGCACCAGGTGCCCCCGCTGATCGAAACCACGCCGGCTGCGGCCAGCCGGTCGCGTGCGAGCAGCGGCAGATCGGCCAGCCACTTGCCGTTGCCCAGCGGAGCAAACCGGAGCGTCTGGGGCGCGCTGGCCAGGCCGGGTGCAGCACCCGGCTCGGGAACGAAGGCGCGACGCACATCGTCGCCCACCTCGAATCGACGCGCCCCGATGCACGGACCCAACCAGACCTCGACCGCTGCCGGTGCGCAGCCGGTGGCCTCGCACAGGGCGGCCAGCGTCGCCTCAAGCACCCCGGCGGCCAGCCCGCGCCAGCCCGCATGGGCGGCCGCCACGCCGCCCGGCGCGGCCATCAGCACCGGCAGGCAATCCGCGACCTGAATCGCGCAGGCGATGCCGCGCTCGGTGGTGACGCTCGCATCGGCCTCGATGGGCGGCGCTTCGCCATACGTGTCGAGCTCACTCAATCGCACCACCCGGCAGCCATGGACCTGGTTGAGGTACAGCGGCGGCACACCGATCGCGTCGGCCAGCAGTGCCTGGTTGCGCGCCACCGCTGAAGGCTCATCGCCCAGGCCGTCGCGCACGTTCATGCTGTCGAAGGGCGAGGCACTGACGCCGCCGCGACGGGTGGTCATCACCGCATCGACCCCGGGCACGTTGAAGGCAGGCCGCAACCAATCGGGGTGGAAAGCACTCATGAAAGGGAGGCGCGGCTTGCCCCAAAAAGGGGGCCGGGCACAGGACGAAGGAGGGGCGGCGATGATGCCACGCAGCCCCGTGAAACCGGGCTTGGCGAGCGGCGCCGCCGCTACACTGAAGCTCATGCATCCCACGCGCACCTACCGGCATTGCCGCTCCTGTGGCGGAGCGACCGAGTACATGGTTCCTGCCGACGACAACCGCCATCGCGCGGTGTGTTCGCTGTGCGCCACGGTGCACTACGAAAACCCGCTGAACGTGGTCGGCACGGTGCCGGTGTGGGGCGATCAAGTGCTGCTGTGCCGGCGCAACATCGAACCCCGGCATGGTTTCTGGACGCTGCCGGCGGGCTTCATGGAAATGGGCGAAACCCTGGCCGAGGGCGCCATCCGGGAAACCGTCGAAGAAGCGGGCGCGAACTTTGAACTGAAGTCGTTGTTCAGCCTGCTCAATGTGGTGCGCGCCGGCCAGGTGCATGTGTTCTACATCGCCGAGTTGTCCGACACCCAATTCGCGCCGGGGCCCGAAACCATCGAGGCTCAGCTGTTCCATGAGCACGAGGTGCCGTGGGATGACCTGGCCTTCCGCACGGTTCACGAGACGCTCAAGCGCTACTTCGACGACCGACGCAAGGGTCAACTCGGCTTCCACTGTGCCGATATCGAGTGATCCCTCACTCGGCAAAGCACCCGAACCCGTTCGCGCGCCGTCCGAGTTGAGCCCGTCGCCCAGCGACGTCCCACCTGTCAGCGGCATGTTGCAACGTCTTCGTGAAGACCTGATCCACCCCGACCCGCTGCTCGACTGCCTGGTCGAGATCTGCCGTTTGCACGGCCACGCGACCACGCGGGCAGCGCTGTCGGCGGGTTTGCCGATTGGCACTGCAACCGGGGGATGCCTGCCACTCGATCTGGCCGAGCGGGCCGCCGCGCGCGCCGGCATGGTCGCGCGCCTGCAGCGGCTGGCGATCAACCAAGTTGACCCCGCCACCTTGCCGGTGATCCTGATCCTGCATGACAACCAGGCCTGTGTGCTGATCGGCTGGGAGGGCGACACGGCGCGCGTGCTGCTGCCCGAAACCGCGCAGGGGCAGGTGCTGCTGGCGCGCGCCGAGCTTGACTCGCGCTACAGCGGCCTGGTGCTGTTCGTGCGGCCGCACTTTCGCTTCGGCGGCGCGAGTCCCGCGGCAGCCGAGGCAGACGCATCGCCAGGGCACTGGTTCTGGAGCGCCCTGCTCGCGCAGCGCTTCGTCTACCGCGACGTGCTGTGGGCTGCGCTGCTGATCAACCTTTTTGCGCTGGTTTTCCCGATGTTCTCGATGAACGTCTACGACCGCGTGGTGCCCAACCACGCCATCGAGACGTTGTGGGCGCTCTCGATCGGCGTGCTGCTGGTGCTGGGTGCCGATCTGTTCATGCGCCTGTTGCGCAGCCACTTCGTCGACGAAGCCAGCGCACGCGTCGACGTGGCGCTGTCGGCCACCCTGATGGAAAAGGTGCTGGGCTTGCGTCTTGAGCACCGGCCCGAGTCGGTGGGCTCGTTCGCGCAGAACCTGCGTGGCTTCGAGCAGGTGCGCGACTTCATCGCCTCGAGCACGGTCGCCGCGCTGATCGACCTGCCCTTTGCGCTGCTGTTCATCGGCGTGCTGGCGTGGATCTCGCCATGGCTCGTGGTGCCGGTGGTGCTGGCGTTCGTGATCATTGTGGTGATGGGTTACTTGCTTCAGCACCGACTGCACGCGCTGGCCGAGACCACCTACAAGACCAGCGCGCAGCGCAACGCCATCCTCATCGAGAGCCTGTCGGCGATCGAGACCATCAAGTCACAAGGCGCCGAGAGCGTGATCCAGTCGAAGTGGGAACGCGCCAACTTGTATCTGGCCAGCACCAACGTGAAGATGCGCGCGCTGTCGTCCGGGGCGATGTACGCCACCAGCACGCTCACGCAGCTGGTGTCGGTGGCCATGATCCTGATCGGCGTGTACCTGATCACCAAGGGCGAGCTGACGATGGGTGCGCTGATCGCCGCCAACATGCTGTCGGGCCGCGCGCTGGCGCCTGCCGGTCAGATCGTGGGCCTGCTCATGCAATACCAGGGCGCGCGCACCGCGCTCGATTCACTGAACAAGATCATGAGCCAGCCGGTTGAGCGCCCGGCCCATGAGGTGTTCATCCACCGCCCTCAACTGCGCGGCGACATCGAGTTTCGCAACGTGCGCTTCGCCTATCCGGGCCGCACCGATTCAGCCCTGGATGGCATCAGCTTCAAGATCACTGCCGGCGAGCGCGTGGCCCTGATCGGGCGCGTCGGGTCGGGCAAGAGCACCATCCAGCGGCTCATGATGGGCCTGTATCAACCCACCGAAGGCGCGGTGCTGCTCGACGGCATCGATATCCGGCAGATCGACCCGGCCGACGTGCGGCGCAATCTGGGATGCGTGTCGCAGGATGTGACCTTGTTCCAGGGTTCGCTGCGCGAGAACATCACTTTCGGCCTGCCCTACGCCGATGACTCTGCCGTGGTGGCTGCGGCCGAAGTGGCCGGCCTGACCGAGTTCATCAACCGACACCCACGCGGCTTCGACATGCCGGTGGGCGAACGCGGTGAGTCGCTGTCGGGCGGACAGCGCCAAGGCGTGGGGCTGGCGCGTGCGGTGCTGCACAACGCGCCGCTGCTGCTGCTCGACGAGCCCACCAGCGCCATGGACTTTTCCACCGAGTCGCAGATCACCACACGCGTGACCGCCTTTGCCGCCGACAAGACCGTGGTGCTGGTGACGCACCGCACCTCGATGCTGGCAATGGCCACTCGGGTGATCGTGATTGATGGCGGCAAGGTGGTGGCCGACGGACCGCGCGACCGGATCATGGAAGCGCTCGCCAGCGGGCGCATCGCGAGGGCCGCATGAAGTCATTCGTCGAAAGACTCCTTGCGCGCGTCGGCCGGATCGACACCGCAGACCGCACCGCCGGCTTTGGCGGGTTCGAGCAGCAGGCCGAAGTGGTGATGTCACGCGCACTCACGCAGCGCGCTCAACTGATCGTGCGAGCCGCGCTGGTGGTCGTGCTGGTGCTGGTGCTGTGGGCGTGCTTTGCGCAGATCGAGGAAGTCACGCGAGGCGACGGCCGTGTGATCCCCTCGAAGCAGTTGCAGGTGGTGCAGTCGCTGGACGGCGGTGTGGTCTCGGAGATCCTGGTCTCTGAAGGCGAGGTTGTCGAGGCTGGCCAGTTGCTGCTCAAGATCGATGAGACGCGGGCCACTTCGGGCGTGCGAGAAAGCGCAGCCCAGGGCTTCTCGCTGCGGGCACGACAGGCGCGGCTGCGTGCGCTGGCCGAGGGGGCGCCGTTCCAGCCGCCCGCCAGCACCAACGCCCAGGAAGCGCACATCCTTGATGAGGAACGCATGCTCTACGAGACGCGCCGCTCCGAGCTCGGCACGATGATCGCCATCAACCAGCAGCAGTTGCAGCAACGCCAGCAGGAACTGGCCGAAATGCGCTCGCGCAAGTCGTCCGCCGAGCGCGGGTTGGATCTGGGCCAGCAAGAACTGGCCAAGACCCGGCCGCTGCTGGCCGGCGGGGCGGTCTCAGAGGTCGACATCCTGAGACTCGAACGCGAGGTGTCGCGCAGCCGCGGCGACATCGAGCAGGCCGCCGCCCAGATCGCCCGCGTGCAGGCATCAATCGGCGAGGCGCAACGCAAGATCCAGGAAACCGAACTGGCGTTTCGCAACGAGGCCCGCCGGGACATGGCCGAAGTGATGGGCAAGCTCAACGCGCTCAACGAAGGTGCGGTGGCGCTGGCCGACAAGGTCGACAAATCGCAAGTCAGAAGCCCGGTGCGTGGGCGCGTGCAGCGGCTGCTGGCTAACACCGTGGGCGGCGTGGTGCAGCCCGGCAAGGACATCGTCGAAGTGGTGCCCCTCGACGACCAGTTGATTCTCGAAGCCAAGGTTCAGCCGCGCGACATCGCCTTCATTCACCCGAACCAGGAAGCGACCGTCAAGTTCACCGCCTATGACTTTTCCATCTACGGCGGTCTGGCCGCCAAGGTGGAGAACATCAGCCCGGACACCGTGGTGGACGAAAAGGGCAACGCCTTCTATCTGGTGCGGGTGCGCACCACGCAAGCCAGCTTCAGCGACAAGTTGCCGGTCATCCCCGGCATGACCGCTGAAGTCGACATCCTGACCGGGCACAAGTCCGTCATGTCGTACCTGCTCAAGCCGGTGCTCAAGGCGCGGGCCTACGCGTTGCGCGAACGTTGAGCAGGAAGCGGCCTGGCCTGCAGCAAACCCGCGCGGCATCCTTATCCGCATGAATCGGCTCTTTTGGGTGACCTTCGTCACGAAATCCACCCCAGTTCGATGCGCTAACGCACAGGGCATTTGACTATGCTCGTGCGTCCCCTGCCGAAACCTCCATCGCTCCCGCGCTGACCTGTCGCGGCCCAACCAGGCGTCCTGACCATGCCCACGATCACTCACACCCCGCTCGGAAAAGTCGCAGCCATCTGGGGCAGCGCGCTCATCAGGGACGCCAACGGCAAGATGCGCGTCCTCAAGGTAGACGACGAGGTCAAAAACGGTGACGTGATCCTCACCACGCAGGGTGGCTTCGTGCGCATCAATGAAACCGAGCCAGCGGTCGCCGCTGCCGCGGTCAAGCCAGCCGCCGGCAGTGATGTAGACCGGGTAATCGCCGGGTTGAATGACGGTGAACTCGACATCGCTCCGGGCGCGGGCCTTCGTGGTGGAGATGGGGGCGAGTTCCTTCCAGGGCTGCGGGTCGATCGCATTTCAGAGTCGGTGACGCCGGGGCTGCGCATCGGATCCGAGCAGGAGCAAGGACGCTCGGGCGAAGAGGCCCGCAGCACCCAGATCAACCTCACCAGTCTCAGCATCACACCGCCTGGCACCGGCAACGTCGCGCCCGTGGCCGCCCCCGGCGGCGTCACTGGCGACGAAGACGTGACGCTTCCCGTCCCGCTGCGCGGCTCAGACAGCGACGGCAGCGTGGTGAGCGTGACCGTCACCTCCATCCCACCGGGTGGCACCTTGTTGCTGGCCGATGGCACGACACAGGTGCTGGCGGGGCAGACCTTGACGCCGCAGCAGGCCGAAGGCCTGCTGTTCCATCCCGCAGCCGATTTCAACGGCAAGACCGGCATCACCTTCTTCGTGACAGACAACGAGGGGTTGGCGTCGGAGCCGGCGACAGTCACGATCAGTGTGACGCCGGTCAACGATGCGCCCACGATCGTGGTCACGGCCAATGACTTTGTAGAAAACTCCGCCGC
>NCFZ01000120.1 GCA_002281415.1 Burkholderiales bacterium 28-67-8
CGCGCCGAGCAGGTCATCAGCGGCGCGATCATGATGGTGACCAGCCGGTCGCGCGGATTGGCAATCGTGCGTGTGGCCATGATCCCGGGAATGGCGCAGGCAAAGCTCGACAGCAACGGGATGAACGAGCGTCCGCTCAGGCCCACGCCACCCATCAACCGGTCCAGCAAGAAGGCCGCGCGCGGCAGGTAGCCCGACTCCTCGAGCACCAGGATGAAGAAGAACAGGATCAGGATCTGCGGCAGGAACACCAGCACCCCGCCCGCCCCGGCGATCACGCCGTCGACCAGCAGGCTGCGCATCCAGGAATCGGACAGCAGCGAAGTGACGGTTTCGCCGACGAACCCGGTGGCCGTCTTGATGAGCTCCATCGGGGCCTGCGCCCAGGCAAACACCGCCTGAAACACCAGGAACAGCACCGCCGTCAGCAACAGTGGCCCGGCCACCGGGTGCAGCACCACCGCGTCGATGCGGTCGCTGGCCGTGTGCGGCACCAGCACATCGAGCCCCTGGCGCTGCAAGATGCCGTGCACGGCCTCATGGTCGGCCTGCATCGAGGCTTCGGGTGCGGCGGTGCCGCCTGAGGGCTGCCCGTCGGCCTGCGTGGCGCGCTGCCAGACCAGCGGATCGTCGAGCAGACCGACCAGCGCGGCGGCGCCATCGCCCCGGGTGGCCACCGTGGCCACCACCGGCAGCCCGAGTTCGGCCGACAAGGCCTGCGGATCGATCGCCACGCCGCGGCGTTTGGCCAAGTCGACCATGTTGAGCGCCACGAGGCAGGGCAGGCCCAGCCGCTTGACGGCCAGCACGATGCGCAGGCTGCGGCGCAGGTTGGTCGCATCGACCACGCACACCACCAGATCGGGGCGCTTCTCGCCAACGGCACGCCCGTAGAGCACGTCGCAGGTCACGCGCTCGTCCGGCGAGCGTGGATGCAGGCTGTACGCGCCGGGCAGGTCGAGCACGCGCAGCGCCTTGCCCGCAGGGGTGAGCAGCTTGCCTTCCTTGCGCTCGACCGTGACGCCGGCGTAGTTGGCCACCTTCTGCCGGCTGCCGGTCAGCAGGTTGAACAGTGCGCTCTTGCCGCAGTTGGGATTGCCCACCAGCGCCACCAGCGGCCCGCCGCGGTGGACATGGATGATCGATTCAGTCATTCAGTCAGGCCGCGGCACCCACGTGGATGCAGGCGGCCTCGGCGCGCCGCAATGCAAAGGTCGACAGCCCCACGCGCACCACCAGCGGGTCGCCGCCAAAGGCGCCACGCGCCATCAGCATCACCCGCTCGCCGGGCATGAAGCCGATTTCCTCGAGCCAGCGAACCCACTCGGACGAAGCCGCTGGCGCCTCGAGGCGCGACACCACATGGGCGCAGCCCAGCGGGATTTGATCAAGCGACGTGGACAGTTTCGGTTTCATGGGTGATTCCCCGGGGATGGCGGCAAACTCGAATGGAGCACTAACGCAAACGATAGCTATTCGCATTCTAGGAGCCGGTCAGCGACCCCGATCTCGGGAATAACCCCCACACGATAAAGGGTCACTGCGACAATGCGGCCATGCCTACCGCACAGCCCATCGTCACCCTCATCGCCGCCGTGGCCGACAACGGCGCCATCGGCCGCGACAACGCCCTGCTGGTGCACCTGCCGGGCGACCTGCCGCGCTTCAAGCAGCTGACCCTGGGACGCCCGGTCATCATGGGCCGCAAGACCTGGGACTCGATCGGTCGGCCGCTGCCCGGGCGACGCAACATCGTGATCACCCGCAACGCCGACTGGGCCGCCACCGGCGCCGAGCGTGCGGGCAGCCTCGAGGCGGCGCTCGCGCTGGCCGCGGATGCCGAGCGGGTGTGCGTGATCGGCGGCGCCGAAATCTACGCGCTGGCACTGCCTCGCGCAGATGAACTGCAGCTCACCGAGATCGAGGCCGATTTCGACGGCGATGCGTTCTTCCCCGAGTGGCCCCGCGAGGCTTTCGACTGCGTGGCGGACGAGCCTCACGAAACCCCGCAGGGCCTGCGCTACCGCTACGTCACCTACCGCCGCCGTCCCGGCGCCTGACTCTCGCGCCCGGGGCACGCGCCCACCCCATGCCCCAAGCCACGATGCGCCACCTGGTCGGGCGCACGCGCACCCGGCACGCCAACCGGCAGCTCGGCGTGCTGCTGGCCTTCGTGGCCGGAGCGGTCAACGCCGGCGGGTTCCTGGCGATCCGCCGCTACACCTCGCACATGACGGGCGTGGTGTCGGGCATTGCCGATGACCTCGCACTCGGTCATGTCGCGCTGGCCCTGGCCGGGCTGCTGCTGGTGTGCGTGTTCATCAGCGGCGCGATGACCACGGCGCTGTTGATCAACTGGGCGCGCCACCGCCGGCTGAACAGCGAATACGCGCTGAGCCTGCTGCTCGAGGCGGTGCTGCTGCTGGTGTTCGGCCTGCTCGGCACGTACCTGGCCCGGCACACCACGCTGCTGGTGCCGGCGACGGTCGCGCTGCTGTGTTTCATCATGGGTCTGCAAAACGCCGTGGTCACCAAGATCTCGCACGCCGAGATCCGCACCACGCACATGACGGGCGTGATCACCGATCTGGGCATCGAGCTCGGCAAGCTCGTCTACTGGAACCGCTCGTCAGACCCGGCCAGCGACACCTACGTTCGCGCCAACCGCGACAAGCTCAAGGTGCTCGGCTCGATCCTTGGCGGCTTCACGGCGGGCGGCCTGGTCGGAGCGCTCGCATTCCAGCACCTGAACTACGCGGCAACGATCCCGATCGCGCTGCTGCTGGCAGGTCTGGCGCTGGTGCCGGTGCTCGACGACTTGCGCGCGATCGTTCGCTCGAGGACGCGATGAACGAATCGCGACGGCTTTAGCGGTTGCTTATGCGCTGAACAACCAAGCTCAGGCGCAAACGGTCTTTGCCCGCCGGGGTGGTGATCCCGAAAATCCGCGCTTCGGCGTTCCCCGACATCACCACGCGCCCTCGCGGCGACGACTCATGAATTTCCAGCAATTGCGTGCGGTGCGCGAAACGACCCGCTCCGGGTTCAACCTCACCGACGTCGCCGGCGTGCTGCACACCTCGCAGCCGGGCATCAGCCGGCAGATCCGCGAGCTCGAGGACGAACTCGGCATCGACATCTTCGTGCGGGCCGGCAAGCGCCTGACCGGCCTCACGCCGCCGGGCGAAGCGGTGCAGCCGATCGTCTAGCGGCTGCTGCTCGAGTCCGACAACTTGAAGCGCGTGGGCGAGGACTTCACCGCGCAGGATCTGGGCCGGCTGTCGATCGCCGCCACCCACTCGCAGGCGCGCTACGCGCTGCCGATGGTGGTGCGCGACTTCCGGCGCGTCTACCCGAAGGTCACGCTGATGCTGCATCAGGGCTCGCCCAAGCAGGTCGCCGAGATGCTGCTGTCGGGCGAGGCCGACATCGGTGTGGCCACCGAAGCGCTGGCGCAGTACGACTCGCTGGTCGCGCTGCCGTGCTACCGCTGGACGCACAGCATCGTGGTGCCGCCCGACCATGAACTGCTGCAAGTCGACGGGCCCATCACGCTCGAGCAACTGGCCCGATACCCGATCGTCACCTACGAGACCGGCTACACCGGCCGCGCGCACATCGACGATGCGTTCGCCAAGGCAGGTCTGCAACCCGACATCGTGCTCAGCGCCATGGACGCCGACGTGATCAAGACCTACGTCGAGCTCGGCATGGGCGTGGGCATCGTGGCGTCCATCGCCTTCGACATCGAGCGCGACCGCACCTTGCGTGCACTCGATGCGCGGCACCTGTTCGAAGTCAACCTGACCCGGCTGGCGATCCGCCGCGGCACGTGGCTGCGCGGCCATGTCTACGCCTTCATCGAGGCGTTCGCGCCCACGCTGACGCGGCCGGTGGTCGAGCGCGCGCTGGCGGGTCTGGTCGAGGCCGACTGAGGCCCTCGAGGTCGGCGCCAACACAGCGCCGACCGCCGCCGCCATCAAATCAACGAGGCCGGATCGGCTGGTTCCTGGGCAAAGCTGGTGATGCGGCGCGGCAGCAGGTGCACCGTCGCTCCCGGCTCGAGCCCCATCGACTCGCGCAGGCGCTTGAACTCGGCGCGCGGCAGTTCCAAATCGATGTCGCTGGCGTCACCGACGCGCTTGAACTCGAGCCGCGTGTTGGGCCCCACGGTGAGCGACTGCGACAGCGTGACCGCCACCGCACCGTCTTGCGCGCTGGCCACGATCTGCAGCTCATGCGGACGCACGTAGCTCACCTCGCTCGCGCCGACCACCGCGCCCTGGGCATGGTCGAGACGACCGTGGAACAGGTTCACATCGCCCAGGAACTTCAGCACGAACGGCGTGGCCGGGTGGTCGTAGACCTCGTCGGGTGAGCCCACCTGCTCGATGCGGCCCGCGTTCATCACGACGATGCGATCAGCAACTTCCATCGCTTCTTCCTGGTCGTGGGTGACGAACACGCTGGTGATGTGCACCTCGTCGTGCAGGCGGCGCAGCCAGCGGCGCAGTTCCTTGCGCACCTTGGCGTCGAGCGCGCCGAACGGCTCATCGAGCAGCAGCACCTTGGGCTCGACCGCCAGCGCGCGCGCCAGCGCAATGCGCTGGCGCTGGCCGCCCGACAACTGATGCGGGTAACGGTCGCCGAGCCAGTCGAGCTGCACCAGCTTGAGCAAGTCGGTGACCTTGGCGCGGATCTGCGACTCGCTCGGCCGCGTGGCCGCCGGCCGCACGCGCAGCCCGAACGCCACGTTCTCGAAGATCGTCATGTGGGCGAACAGCGCGTAGTGCTGGAACACGAAGCCGACCTGCCGGTCGCGCACGTCGGTGCCGGTGGTGTCCTTGCCGTGGAAGTGCACGGTGCCTGAATCGGGAACTTCCAGCCCCGCGATGATGCGAAGCAGCGAGGTCTTGCCAGACCCCGAAGGCCCGAGCAGCGCGACCAGCTCGCCCGACGGGATGTCGAGGTTCAGGTTGTCGCACACCACGGTCTGGCCGAAGCGCTTGTTGAGGTTGCGGATTTCGATGCTCATGGCGTGGTCTTCCTCATTCGCTTTGGCTGGCGGCGCGCTTTTGCGCCTTCACCCGCTGCTCGACGATGTACTTGAGCAGCAGCGTCACCAGCGCCAGCAGCGCCAGCAACGAAGCCACCGCAAAGGCTGCGGCGAACTGGTATTCGTTGTAGAGAATTTCGATGTGCAGCGGCAGCGTGTTGGTCTGGCCGCGGATGTGACCCGACACCACGCTGACCGCGCCGAACTCGCCCATCGCCCGCGCGTTGCACAGGATCACGCCATACAGCAGCGCCCACTTGATGTTGGGCATCGTCACGCGCCAGAAGATCTGCCAGCCGCTCGCGCCCAGCATGCACGCGGCTTCTTCCTGCTCGACGCCTTGCGCTTGCATCAGCGGGATCAGCTCGCGCGCCACGAACGGGAACGTCACGAACACCGTGGCCAGCACGATGCCCGGCACCGCGAAGATGACCTTCATGTCGTGGTCACGCAGCCATTCGCCGAACCAGCCCTGCAGCCCGAAGATGAGCACGTAGATCAGCCCCGCGATCACCGGGCTGACCGAAAACGGCAGGTCGATCAGCGTGAGCAGCACGTTCTTGCCGCGGAACTCGAACTTGGCGATGCACCATGCCGCGGCCACGCCGAACGCCAGGTTCATCGGCACGCTGATCGCCGCGGCGGTGAACGTCAGCCAGATCGCCGAGCGGGCGTCGGGTTCGGTGATGGCCGCCAGGTAGACATCGATGCCCTTCTTGAAGGCTTCGACGAAAACGATGGACAGCGGCACGAACAGGAAGAAAGTCAAAAACAGCAGCGCGACACCGATCAACGAGCGGCGCACCCACACGGGTTCGCTGGTGGCCGCTGCGACGTTCGGCGGGTTGCTGAAAGCAGGAATGCTCATGGTGTCAGCGTCCCTGCCGCGCGCGGGTCCAGGCCTGCAGGCCGTTGATGGCGAGCAGCAAACTGAAGGCCGACACCAGCATCACCACCGCGATCGCCGTGGCGCCCTGGTAGTCGTACTGCTCGAGCTTGGTGATGATCAAAAGCGGTGTGATCTCGCTGACCATCGGCATGTTGCCGGCGATGAAGATCACCGAGCCGTACTCACCCAGCGCGCGTGCAAAGGCCAGCGCAAAGCCGGTGATCAGCGCCGGCGTGAGCACCGGAAAGATCACCTTCGTGAAGGTCTGCCAGCGGTTGGCACCGAGCGTGGCCGCCGCTTCCTCGACCTCGTGGTTGAGGTCTTCGAGCACCGGCTGCAAGGTGCGCACGACAAACGGCAACCCGATGAACGTCAGCGCCACGAACACGCCGGTCGGCGTGTAGCTCACCTTGAACGGCAGCGCCTGACCGATCCAGCCGTTTTGCGAGTACAGCGCTGTCAGCGCAATGCCGGCCACCGCAGTGGGCAGCGCGAAAGGCAGGTCGACCAGCGCGTCGACGAGCCGCTTGAACGGGAACTCGTAACGCACCAGCACCCACGCCACGATCAGCCCGAAAAACGCATTCAGCAGCGCAGCGACCGCCGACGTGCCAAAGGTCAGCCGGTACGAGGCCATCACGCGCGGCGACGACACCGCCTCCACGAAGGCCGGCCAGGTCATCGTGGCGGTCTTCAAGAACGCCGCGCTCAGCGGAATCAGCACGATGAAGCCGAGGTACAGCAGCGTGAAGCCGAGCGCCAGATCGAAGCCCGGCAGCACGCTGTGCCGCTTGAGGAGGGTGCGTGAAAGGAACACGGGCGGCCCGGCTTATTTCTTCGAGCGAACGATGATCTGGTCGTAGAAGCCGCCGTCGTCGAAGTGCTCCTTCTGGGCCTTCTTCCAGCCGCCGAACACCTCGTCGACGGTGAACGCATTGACCTTCGGAAAGTCCTTCGCGTATTTCGCCAGCACCTTGGCGTTGCGCGGCCGGATGTGCAACTTGGCGGCGATCTCCTGGCCTTCGTCGGACCACAGGTGCTTGAGGTAGGCCTCGGCCTGCGTGCGTGTGCCGCGCCTGTCGACCACCTTGTCGACCACCGACACCGGGTTTTCGGCCAGCACCGTCCAGGTGGGGTACACCGCCTCGAAGTCACCGCCGAACTCGCGCTGGATCAGTGGCACTTCGCACTCGAAGGTGACCAGCGCGTCGCCCATGTTGCGCTGCGCGAAGGTGGTGGTGGCGCCGCGCCCGCCGCCGTCGAGCACCGGCACGTTGGCAAAGATGCGCTCGACCAGCGCCTTGGCCGCAGCCGGCGCCACGCCGTTCTTAAGCGCTGCACCCCAAGCCGCCAGGTAGGTGTAGCGGCCGTTGCCCGAGGTCTTCGGGTTGGGAATGATCACCGACACGCCGGCGCGGCCCAGATCGCCCCAGTCACGGATGTTCTTCGGGTTGCCCTTGCGCACCAGGATCACCGACACCGACGTGGTGGGCGCGCTGTTGTCGGGCAGCCGCTTGGCCCAGTCGGCGGGGATCAGCGCGCCGCGCTCGGCCAGGATGTCGATGTCGTTGGCCTGGTTCATCGTGATGACGTCGGCCTCCAGCCCTTCGACCACGCTGCGCGCTTGCTTGCTGCTGCCGCCGTGCGACTGGTTCAGCGTGAGCACCTCGCCGGTGGTCTTCTTCCAGTACGCCGCGAAGGCC
>NCFZ01000121.1 GCA_002281415.1 Burkholderiales bacterium 28-67-8
AGCACCTTTTGCTCCCAGTCCGGGTGGTTGCGGTAGTTGATCAGGTGGTCGGCACCCAGCGCCTTGGCCTTTTCGAGCTTGGAGTCGCTCGACGAGGTGGCGATCACCTGCGCGCCCGAGGCCTTGGCAAATTGCAGCGCGAACATCGACACGCCGCCGGTGCCCAGCACCAGAACGGTTTCGCCGGGAACGAGCTGGCGGCCTTCGTACAGCGCATTCCAGGCGGTGAGCGCGGCGCACGGCAGCGTGGCGGCTTCTTCATCGCTCAGGTGAGCCGGCGTGGCCACCAGCGCGGCGGCTTCGAACACGCGGTATTCGCTCAGCACGCCGGGCGTCGAGCCGCCGATCGCGGCGTTGTAGTGCTCGGGCAGCATCGCACCGCCCAGCCAGGTCTCGAAGAAGCAGCCGGTGACGCGGTCACCCGACTTGAAGCGGTCGACGCCCGCACCGACTTCAACCACCTCGCCCGCGCCATCGGACAGCGGCACCAGACCCTTGGAGTCGATGCCGGGGTAGCGCCCGGTGATGATGAGCAGGTCGCGGTAGTTGAGCGCGGCGGCCTTCAGGCGCACCAGCACCTGGCCCGGACCGGGGCGCGGCACGTCGCGTTCTTGCAGGGTCAGGCTGTCGGCGATCTTTTCTTCGAGGTAGCTGTAGTAGCGCATGGACTGTCTCCGGTGAAAGTGAAAGCAGGGGGCCAGGGTGCTGGCCTGAGTCTGTCGCGGGGCAACTGCTTTGGGCTCGCGCGAAGGGCGCAGATGATGCCACGCAGGGCAAAAATTCGCTGGGCAGCGGTGGCAACATCCTCGCACCCATGAAGAAACCTCCCAAACGACCTGAACTGGCGCCTGCCACGATTTCCGAAGCCGATGGCGTGCGCTACCTGCACCTGGGCACGCCCTGGGTGCAAGGCGCCATGCGCATCCGCAAGCCGCTGGCCATCGAGCTTGAATACGTGCAGCGCATGATGGTGTGGATGCTGCTGCGCCCGAGCGACGAGCTCGGCGAAGGCCACGCGGTACAGCTCGGCCTGGGCGCCGGCGCCATCACGCGCTACTGCCACGGCGTGCTGCACATGCGCACCACCGCGATCGAGCTCAACGATGAGGTGATCGGCGTCGGTCGCGCCTACTTCCGGCTGGAGACCAGCGCGCGGCTCAAGCTGATCGAGGCCGATGCCGGCGAGTGGGTGGCCGACGCGAAGAACGCTGCCAGCGCCGACGTGTTGTGCGTGGACCTGTACGACCACGACGCGGCCAGCCCGGTGCTCGACTCCGATGCGTTCTATGCGGATTGCCACCGCGTGCTCAAGGCCGGCGGGGCGATGACGGTCAACCTGTTCGGCCGCGATGCCAGCTTCGAGCGCAGCGCGCAACGCATTGCCGCGGCGTTTGGCGCCGACTGCGTGCTCAGCCTGCGGCCCACCCGCGAAGGCAATACCGTGGTCGTGGCCTGGAAAGGCGTGGCCTGGCCCGACGCCGCCACGCTGGCCGAGCGCGCGGCCCACATCGAGCAGACCGGCCAGTTGCCGGCGCCAAAATGGTTGAAGATGCTGCGTGCCCTGCCTGAAGGCGCCGTCTCGGTCCCACCGGTCTGAGACTTGCGTCCGTCCTGCCCTGTCAGCTTGCGAGCCCACCTGCCATGAACGTTTCCACCCGCCCGCCCGAACCGCCCCCTGCCGGCAAGCTCGATTGGCGCCAGCTGCTGGGCTGGCTGCGCGACGACGGCATGATCGAGCGCGACGAGGCCGACAAGACCATGAAGCGCTTCGGCTCCACGCAAAGCGCGCAGCACCCGCTGGTGCGGCTGGCCGCGGCCGGACTGCACCGCAAGGAGCCGAGCGGCGGGGCCACCAAGACGCTGGACATCGAAGCGCTCACGGCCTGGCTGGCGCAGCGCTGCGGCATGCCCTATGTGCGCATCGACCCGCTGAAGGTCGATGTGGGCCGGGTGGCCGACGTGATGTCGATCACCTACGCCGAGCGGCGTCTGGCGCTGCCGTTGCAGGTGGTGCTGACCGAGATCACGGTGGCCACCTGCGAGCCGTTTGACATCGCCTGGGTGCCCGAGATCGAGGCCCACACGCGCAAGTCGATCAAGCTGGTGCTGGTCAGCCCGCTCGAGCTGCAGAAGTACACGACCGAGTTCTACACGCTGGCGCGCTCGGTGCGCTCGGCCGCCAAGAAGGGCGAGACGGCGGCCATCGCGAGCTTCGAGCAGCTGGTGGAGCTGGGACGCAGCAACCGCCAGCTCGACGCCAACGACCAGGGCGTGGTGCAGGTGGTCGATTGGCTGTGGCAATACGCCTTCGACCAGCGCGCCTCGGACATCCACCTCGAGCCGCGGCGCGATCTGAGCGCGATCCGGTTTCGCATCGACGGCGTGATGCACACCGTCTACCAGCTGCCGCAAGGCGTGATGAGCGCCATGATCGCGCGCATCAAGTTGCTCGGCCGCATGGACGTGATCGAAAAGCGCCGTCCGCTCGACGGGCGCATCAAGACGCGCAACCCCGACGGCGACGAGGTGGAGATGCGCTTGTCGACGCTGCCCACGGCCTTCGGCGAGAAGATGGTCATGCGCATCTTCGACCCCGACACCACCGTCAAGTCGCTCGATGCCTTGGGCTTCGGCAATCACGATGCCAAGCGCTGGCAAGAGCTGGTGGCTCGGCCCAACGGCATCATCCTGGTGACCGGGCCGACCGGCTCGGGCAAGACGAGCACGCTGTATTCGACCCTGCGGCGCATCGCCACCGACGAGGTCAACGTGTGCACGATCGAAGACCCGATCGAGATGATCCAGCCCGCGTTCAACCAGACGCAGGTGCAGCCGGCGCTCGACTTCAGCTTTGCCGAGGGCGTGCGCGCCCTGATGCGTCAGGACCCGGACATCATCATGGTGGGCGAGATCCGCGACCTCGAGACCGCCGAGATGGCGATCCAGGCCGCGCTCACCGGCCATCTGGTGTTCAGCACCTTGCACACCAACGACGCCGCCTCGGCCATCACGCGGATGGTCGATCTGGGCGTGGCGCCGTACCTGATCGGCGCCACCGTGGTGGGCGTGCTCGCGCAGCGGCTGGTGCGCACCTTGTGCCCGGACTGCAAGCAGCCCGACCCGGACCTCACCACCGAGGCGCTCGCCGCCTTTGCCAAGCCGTGGCGGCTGACCGGCCAGCCCACACCGTACCGGCCGGTGGGCTGCCTGGAATGCCGCATGAGTGGCTTTCGCGGACGCACGGGGCTGTTCGAGTTGCTGTCGGTGACGCCCGCGGCCGTGTCGTGCATCCAGCCGGTGCCCGACGCCAGCCGCTTGCGCCAGCAGGCGCTGCAAGACGGCATGCGCCCGCTGCGGCTGGCCGGCGCGATGAAGGTGGGCGAGGGGCTGACCACGCTGCAGGAAGTGCTGAGCGCCACCCCGGTCTGGGAATGAGCGGCGGGTGAGCATGAAGATCAAGAGCCAGCGCGACTTCGGCTCGGGGCTGCTGTTTCTGGTGCTGGGCGGCGTGTTCGCGACGGCTGCTGCCGACCTCAGCCTGGGCACGCCAGCCGAGCCGGGGGCCGGGTTCTTTCCGTTGATCCTCGGCATGGTGTTGATGGCGCTGGGCGCGCTGGTGCTGTTCAAGGCGCTCACGCTGGAGGCCGATGGCGGGCACCCGCTGGGGCCGATCGCCTGGCGGGCGCTGGCGTTGATCGTGCTGGGCGTCGTGGTGTTCGGTGTGGCGCTGCCGCGGCTGGGCCTGCTGGTCGCCACGGCGCTGCTGGGTTTGATCGCCAGCCTGGCGAGCGCCGGTTGGCGCTGGCGCGCGGCGTTGGTGACCGTGGCGGTGCTGACGGTCGGCAGCTGGGCAGTGTTCGTCTGGGGGCTGAAGCTCGACTTGCCGCTGTGGCCGGTCTGAGCCGGTTCCCAGCACCTCACCCATGGACGGGATCAACTCGCTGGCGACTGGCCTGGCCGTGGCGTTGACGGCGCAAAACCTCGCCTGCGCCTTCGCCGGCTGTCTGCTCGGCATCTTGAGCGGCGTGCTGCCCGGGTTGGGCGCAGCGGCGGCCATCGCGATACTGCTGCCGTGGGTTCACGCGCTCGATGCCACGCCGGCGCTGATCGTGCTGGCCGGAGTGTTTTGCGGCGTGCAGCACGGCGGTGGGATCCGCGCCATCCTGGGCCACGTACCGGGCACCTCGCCGTCGGCGGTGTCGGCCATCGAAGGGCACCCGCTGGCGCTTCAGGGCCGTGCCGGTGCCGCGCTGGCGGTGGCGGCGCTCGGCGCGTGGTTTGCAGGCTGTCTGGGCACGGCGTTCATCGCCAGTGTGGCGCCGTTGCTGTCCAACCTCGCGCTCGGGTTCGGGCCTGCCGAGCGGTTCGCGCTGATGGTGCTCGCCCTGATCGGCGCGGTGGTGGTGGCTTCGGGTTCGCGGCTCAAGTCGCTGGCCATGGCCGTGCTGGGTCTGCTGCTGTCGATGGTGGGCGCCGATGCGCTGTCGGGCACGCCGCGCCTCAGCCTCGGGGTGCCCGAGCTGTCCGGTGGCATCAGCTTCGTCGTGCTTGCCGTCGGCCTGTTCGCCCTGAGCGACGTCATCGACCAACTCGCCCATCCCACCGGGCAGCACAAAGCCATCACCGGCGACGTCAGCGGCCTGTGGCTCAGCCGCAAGGACGCACACGAGGCCGGCCCGGCGGTGTTGCGTGGCACCGCGCTGGGCTTGCTGATGGGGCTGCTGCCCGGCGTGGCCGCGCTGCGCGCGTCGTGGGCCAGCTACGCGATGGAAAAACGGCTCGCCGGTGCGCGCGGGCGGTTCGGCAAGGGCGACCTGCGCGGCGTGGCCGGGCCCGAATCGGCCCGCTGCGCGGGCGCGCAGACCTCGTTCATTGCGCTGTTGGCGCTGGGCATTCCGCTCAATGCGGTGATGGCGCTGCTGATGGGCGCCCTGCTGATCAAGGGCTCTCAACCCGGGCCGCAGTGGATCGGCAGCCAGCCCTCCCTGTGGTGGGGCCTGATCGCCTCGATGGGGATCGGCCAGCTGATGCTGCTGATGATCAACGTGCCGCTGGTCGGCGTGTGGATCCGGCTGCTGGCGGTGCCGTACCGCCATGTGTTTGCGGCCGTCACGCTGCTGTGCTGCATCGGCGTTTACGCGCTGCGCGGCAGCGCTTTCGACGTGGGCCTGATGGCGGGGTTTGCCGCTGCGGGCTACGCCTTGCGCCAACTCGGCTGCGACCTCGTGCCGCTGCTGCTGGGGTTCGTGCTCGGCCCCCAGATGGAAGGCCAGCTGCGTGGTGCGCTGGCGCTGTCTCAAGGCGAGTGGGGCACCTTCGTGAGCCACCCGCTGTCAGCCAGCCTGCTGGCCGCCGCGGCGTTGCTGCTGGTGGCGGTCTTCTTGCCGTCGACCAGCCGTGAGCGCCGTGCAGCGTTTCACGACGCTGACTGAAGGCCCGACCGCAGCGCAGCCGGGCCCATGGCCGATCAGCCAGCCTTCTTCGGGCGGCCTGGCTTGAGCGGCGTGACGCGTGCCAGCGCGGCTTGCAGTTGCACCTCGGACAGGCTGGCCAGCGCTTGCAATCCGGCGCGCAGCAACTCGCCCTTCTTGGCCGAGTGGCGGAAGTTCAGCGCGCGCTGCTTGAGCACATCGACCAGATCGAAGTCGGCCTGCGGCATGGTGAAGCTGTCGCGCACGAGCTTGGGCTTGGCGACCTTCTCGGCCTTGCGGCGCTTGGGCGCGGCCGGCTTGGCCTTGACCGCCACCGGCGCTGGAGTCGCAGCCGGTTTGGCCGCTGGTGGGACTGCGGGTTTTGCGCTGGCCTTGATGACCTTCTTGGGCGCGCTCTTGGCGACGGGCTCAGCAGGTTTTCCGGCTGGTTTTGCCGGTTTGGCAGGCTTGGCCGCAACGGGCGGCGGCGCCTTGGCGGGCTGGGCTGCTGGCTTGCTCGGCTTGACGCTGGCCACAGGCTTGGCGGTTTTGGGCGCAGCCTTGGCGGCCGGCTTGATCGGCTTGGCCGCCGCGCTGCTGGTGGGCGCGCTGGTGGATGCAGCGGGCGCTGCAACTGGCGTTTGCGGGCTGGCCGCAGCGGCGTTGTCGACGGTCTTGGGAGTGACGGCGGTGTCGGGTGTGGTGTTCATGGATTGATCCTCCTGGATAGAACATATCGTTTATACGATATGCCCTATTGTGCGTCAGGCGGTCAGTTCGAGCGCCGCACCCGCAGCAGTTCGTCGAGGATCAGGCAGGCTGCACCCAGCGTGATGGCGCTGTCGGCCAGGTTGAAGCTGGGAAAGTAGCCGCCGGCAAACAGCGGCGCGAGCCAGCCCCAGTGGAACTGCAGGAAGTCGATCACGTAGCCGTGCAGCAGCCGGTCGATGACGTTGCCCACCGCACCACCGAGCACCATCGCCAGCGCAAAGCTGAACAGCCGCTGGCCGCCGTGGCGCTTGAGCATCCACACGATGGCACCGGCCGCCCCCAACCCCAGAACGACGAAGAACCAGCGTTGCCAGCCCGAGGCACCCGCGAGAAAGCTGAACGCCGCGCCGGTGTTGTGCACCCGCACGAGGTTGAAGAACGAGGTGACGGTGTGGCTGCCGCCAAGCGCGAAGCTGCCCAGGATCAGCGTCTTGCTGAGCTGGTCGGCCAGCAGCACCAGCACCGCGAGGCCCAGCCACAGCCACAGGCTGTCGGCTCGCGATGACGATGAAGACCTGCCGCGGGCCATGGCTCAGGCCACGCGGCGGACTTCGCCGTCGCCGTGCAGGTTGCTGGTGCAGCGCGAGCAGATGGTCGGGTGCGCCGGATCGTGGCCGACGTCGTCGCGGTAGTGCCAGCAGCGCTCGCACTTGGCCGCACTCGACGGGGCCACCGCGATCGACAGTTCGTCGCCCGCCGTCAGCGTGGCCTCGGAGGTGATCGTCACGAACTTCAGCCCGTCGCCCAGCGACGCCAGCAGCGCGTGATCAGCCGCGTTGGCGGTGATGGCCAGCGTGGCCTGCAGCGACGAGCCCAGGTTTCCGGCCGCGCGCACCGACTCGATCTGCTTGTTGGCCAGGTCGCGGATCTCGCGGATGCGGCCCCACTTGGCCAGCAGATCGGCGTCGGCCCAGGCATCGACCTCGCTGAAGGTCTCGATGAAGATCGACGGCGACTGGCCCGGCGCGAACACCTGCCAGGCTTCCTCGGCGGTGAAGCTCAGGAACGGCGCCATCCAGCGCAGCATGGCGTGCGTGAGGTGCCACAGCGCGGTTTGGGCGCTGCGCCGCGCGAGGCTCTTGGGCGCGGTGGTGTAGAGCCGGTCCTTGAGCACGTCGAGATAGAACGAGCCCAGGTCCTCGCTGCAATAGACCTGCAGCTTGGCGACCACCGGGTGGAATTCATAGACCTCGTAGTGCGCGAGCACCTCGGCCTGGAACTGCGCCGCACGCGCCAGTGCGTAGCGGTCGACTTCAAGCAGCTCGTCCAGTGGCACGGCATCGGTGGCGGCATTGAAGTCGCTGGTGTTGGCCAGCAGGAAGCGCAGCGTGTTGCGGATGCGACGGTAGGCGTCGACCACGCGCGCCAGGATCTTGTCGTCGATGTTGAGGTCGCCCGAGTAGTCGGTGCTGGCCACCCACAGCCGCACGATCTCGGCGCCGAGCTTGTCGCTGACCGAC